>JABZFQ010000263.1 GCA_014237365.1 Desulfobacteraceae bacterium
TTGACATTGCACGAAATATTCAAAAATTGCCTTCACCTTTTAGGTGAAGGCCAAAATCGATTATTTCCTATAATTTCAAACCTACTCAAAAACCGTGCCACAAATTCAGGAAAAATTTACCAATAAAGAAAAAACGTATCCTAAACAAAACTTGAAGGATGTCTGTAGCCATAACCCATTGAATATTGGTATGTTTTTTTTCAATAGCGAAAGTCGGGTTAGTTGGAGCACTGAAATTGCACATCTCTTATTTTCATTCATCAACTCGCCTCCCAAAACAGCAACAAGGCTAATTCTTTGAAATAACAGAATATCTTTGCTATAGACTGCGGTTTTGTTTTTTGATAATATATATTCGAATGCTAACCCATCTTTTCGAATAAAAAAATAAAATCCTACAATTACAGCATGTTACTTTTTTAAAATCTTCATTATGGCACTACTTTTGTTCATTTTTTAGTTCCTTTAGACTCATTTATCTAATAGCCATAGTATGGTTGTTGCCTTTTCTGCTTTTGTCGTGACCTTTAGAATATCCATGATAATAATCATATGCACAGATCAATAAGAAAAGCAAGACTTTCTTTATTTTATGGCACTACATTAGAAAAATCAAAACAACCTATTTATAATATATTGTAATCATTGGGTTTAAATTTTTAAAAATTGTAAAACAATGCTCATTATGAGCATTGGCTCATTAAAATGAAAAAGATGGGCTAATATTTAAGTATATAGGAGAAAAAAATGCGTAAAACCCGAGTCAGGCTCACCATTTTCTCATAAGGTGACAAATGAAAACCAAATATCAAACATGATGCTTCGTAGCAATAAATTTGTAAGACGCCACGACCTGTCACCTTCAATACGGTTATATATAGCTTTTACAGCGCTTATGGCCAGAACAAGCGCTACATGGGGAAAAATAACCGAACTGTCACGACAGTTTATGATTTCCCGTATGTTCGTTTATATGCTGGCAAATACTTTACACGAAACAAGTTTGGCTGTTTTCGGGGATAACGTTTCCAAACCTGCCGTCGTTGATGAACTGCCATATCATTACAAATTGTCCCTGAGGTTGGAGGGTAGATGCAGTATTGAAGCAATATCCACGATCATGAAACGCTTAGGAATACCTGTCGCCTCCACAGGATCAATTAGTCAATATTTACAGCAGCTTGGTTTCTTATTGCCATGTACGCTAACAACCAGCAACAATGAAGTCAAACTCGTTGTTTTTTTAAGTGACGAAATTTTTGCAAAGAATATTCCCATCCTGGTGACTGTTGACCCTATTAGTTCGGTAATCCTGAGAATAGAGCTGACAGATTCGCGAAAAGTTGAGGACTGGAAAAACCATTGGGAATGTTTGGAAAAAAATGGCTACATTGCAACATACCTGGTCACTGATGAAGGTAGGGGTTTGTGTTCAGCCCAAAAAGAGGCTTTGGCCGATATTATCAGACAACCGGATACTTAGGAACGTGGACGAACTAACTTCCCCAAGTAGTCGCATAGATTTGGGTCGAATTTGTTTGATCTCAGATCACAAAAGTTGATGGAATAGCTTACCTATTTCAATATTTTTGGGATTTGAGATCAAATAAAGGCGGCCTGAAGCTGTGATGCACTTTAATTGACGCTATAGGTTTGCCCAAAAAACCTTCGTCAAAAAGTGTAAACTACTTTTATGCCTATATGAAGGATGCCAAAAAACATAATAGTTTACCACGAATTTTCATAGAATTACACTGAATTGTCAAAATACTCTTCTCAAGATTGCGAACCATTCGATTTCGGATTGCAAATTGCGGATTTGTTGTATTGCTTCGCTCTACCATTTTACCACCCAAGTAATTTACTTCATTGTTTACAATTTTCAGTGAATCTCCGTGTCGTTCTGTTGTAAAATTTTACAAAAAAACAGGGCAAACATTATAAATAATGTTTGCCCTGAATTTTAAAATCTGCAGATATTAAATTATTTCTTCTTTTTGGGATGACACTTTGCACAGGATGTAGGTGCTGATTTCGTGCCGCTTTTCTTATTGGCCACCTTATGACAATCTTTGCAGTTTACATGTATGGCATAGGCATGATACGCCATCTTTTCCTTCATTGAAAGCTTGGGTTCGCCTTTTTTAGCCCTTGGAGGTCTACCTGCTTTGGTGTGACACTCAATGCAGTTCTGAACCTCATCGCCCATTTTCAGATCATTAAGCGGTTTATTGTCAGCATCATGATGACATTCACCACAGCCTGCTTTGTATTCCTCAGCATGCTTCTTGTGTGAAAACTGGACCAAACCCTTTTTATGTTTAGCATAAGCCTTGTTTTCCATATTGACAACATCAGCAATGGTGGTCCCAGCATAAATAGAGCTAGCAAAAAACATGGAAGCAATTCCTACAACAGCTATAATCAACAAAAATCTTTTGCTCATATATTTTTTCACCTCCTTCCATTCTCGAAATTTATCAAAGATCTAATCTTTTTTATATAAATTTCTTTATCAAGTAAAAAGTATTATGTCAAGATAAAGAATATCTGTCAAAAACCAATTAGGAACGTGGACGAAATAACTTCCTCAAGTAGGCGCACAGATTTGGGTCGAATTTGTTTGATCTCAGATCACAAAAGTTGATGGAATAGCAGCGATTCCCGATGGCATGATAACATATTGATTTAACGATGTTTTTGAAACACTCTTTTCGTAAACCTTTTTGCTGTCAATTCAATAGGTTATCTCAAAACAGAGATTATGGCTTCCTTCGGGAATTGCTGATGGAATAGCTTACCTATTTCAATATTTTTGGGATTTGAGATCGAACAAAGGCGGCCTGAAGCTGTGATGCATAGTTGGGGAAGTTATTTCCTCCACGTTCCTTAAACATTATTATTGATTTTTTGTGAACTTTTTTTCCCAAAAACCCTGGCACCAAGAATGCTTATTTCATAAAGAATCATCAGAGGGAAAGCCATCATAATCTGGGTTACAACATCCGGTGGGGTTAAAATAGCAGCAAAAACAAAAAATAAAAGCAGGGCATATTTTCTGTTTTTCTTTAAAAATTCAACTGTAACTATGCCGAGTCTGGCAAAAAAAGTAATAACAAGAGGAAGTTCAAAAACCAGCCCAAATGCAAGAAGTAACTTTGAAGAAAAACTTAAATACTCACGCATTGATGGAAGCGGTTTTATTGTTTCAGTGGCAAATCCTAAAAAAAACTTAAAACCAAACGGAAATACAACAAAATATCCAAATAATGCCCCTCCAAGAAAGAAAAAAGAGGAAAGCAAAACTATGGGGATGAGAAGTTTTCTTTCCTTGTCATAAAGTCCTGGCGCCACAAACACCCAGAACTGATATAATAATACAGGGGCGGCCAGCATTAAGCCTGATAGTAATGATACCTTTAGATATGTAAAGAAAGCCTCCGGCAGACCCGTAAAAATAAGTTTATCGTCTGCCTGCATTGCTGAAATTAAAGGTATAGTCAGGTAATGAAAAATTTTTTCCTTAAATCCATATGAAAGAATAAAGCCTATAGCTATAGCTATAAAACATATAACCAGACGATTCCTTAGCTCCTCAAGATGACCTGTAAAAGGCATTTTCTCATCTTCAGACATTTTTCAAAGATCCTTTTGCTGCTTTATTTTTGACATTTTTACCATCATTAGAAGATCTGAAAACGCCTTCGGCCGTATTGCTTTTTTGATTAACCTTTATATCAACGGCCTCCTTTATGTTTTCATTCATATCCTCAAAAGTATCTTTAACATCTTTTAAATCACTATTTATATCAATTGACTGTTTAAATTCATGTGTAGCTTTCTTGAATTCACCGATTGCTCGGCCAAGTGATTTTGCGAGATCAGGAAGTTTTTTAGGACCAATAACAATAAGAGCTACAGCCAAAATTAATAGAACTTCAGGCATACCTATGCCGAACATATTACTCACCTATAACATTTTTTAAATTTGAATTTAGAGCTGGATCAAAAATAACATCTCATCTTTTCTTACCAAAATCAAGCTAAGGAATGGGGACGAAATAACTTTCCTAAGGTTTCAGAACAAGAAAGTACAGCTTTCCCTTATGCTGCATGTGACCTGCCGCTATCTCAGAGTATGTACCGTTTCCCCAGAACAGATCCGCACGGCCAGGCCCGCGTATCGCTCCTCCTGTATCATGATTCAGAACAAATCTGCTGAAATTTATCCAATTATGAATTTTTCCATCGTCATTTATTAAAGGTTTTTCTGCTTCTATAAAAGCAAGGGCTGACAAAGGGAATATTCTTCTGTCCAATGCTATCGACCTGCCAGGCGTCAATTTAACTCCGATACAACCCAAAGGGCCATCTTCTTCTATCTTGAAAAAAACATAGCTGGGGTTAAAGTTTAAAATAGTTTTGATCTCTTCCGGATGTTCTTTTAAATATGCACGAATTTTTTGCATAGACATTTCTGATCTTTCTATTACCCCTTCTTCAATAAGCAATTTGCCTATGCTCCGGTATGGACGTCCGTTTGTTATATCATAATGGACATTAATTGTTTTTCCGTTATCAAAATAAATTTTTCCGGAACCCTGAATTTGAAGAAAAAAAAGATCAACCTGGTCTTTAATCCAGGCAATTTTTTCTGCATTACCTTTTAGAGCGCCTTTGCATTCTATTTCATCGCGTTCAAAGTAGGGAACAACTGTCCGGCCGGTATATCTCCCAATTATTCTTTTATTGTTTAAGCGCGGAATAAATAATGAAAGATCAATTGTAGTTAAATCGCAAGGACGTGCATAAATCGGGAATCTATATTCAGTGCTTTGCTTAAGGCTGCCTTGCAGAACAGGCTCATAATAACCTGTAAAAAGGACATGACCATTCGTGCCGCCGATCGATTTATAAACAAGATAATTTGATTTAATAAACTTATTAAACTCATCTTTTGATGGCCTGGTCTGTATAAAATTTAGAAAATGCTCCATGGACTTGATCATATGGGCAGCATTAAAGCTGTCTTTACCGAATCTGAACTGCCTGGAAAAAGGCAACCTTTTTAGATATGAAATACTCTGCAAAATTCCATTTTCTAAACTATCGCAGACCATATCATCTGAAAATTCAGGATATCTGCAAGAGGGAATTCTTTGCATTGCAAATTCATCTTTTAAAGGCGGATGTATTTTAAGAACAGAACATCCGGCTAAAAAAAAGAAACAAAACAGGGCAAAAAAGAATAATGAGTGTTTCATTCGTTATTATCGATGACGAGTTTACGTGCTTTTTTTTCAGCGGGCTCAATACGAACAATATCTTTGTCGCCCGGCAGAGAAATGCCAAGATCCTTGAACCTGCGTGCAGATGTGAGCACTCTGCGCTCAAAAGAACCTATAACATCGTTATATGTGCCGGTACATCGTTCAATATCGCGGCCGAGTTTGTCGATATGTTTAGCCATTGAATTGAGTCTGGTATAGAGTTCACGCCCCAGTTTGCTTATAGCCTTTGCATTTTCAGAAACATTTTCCTGGCGCCATGCAAAGGAAACGGTTTTTAGAAGAGTAATCAAAGTAGTTGGGGTTGCCAGGATAACTCCTTTATTTACACCTTCTTCTATGAGCTGAGGGTTTTTAACAAGAGCTGCGCTAAAAAAATTTTCACCTGGAATAAACAATACAACAAATTCAGGGGTGGGACTAAACTGTTTCCAGTATGCCTTTTGTGCCAGTTTATGCATATGCGATTGAATCTGTTTTGAATGCGTAGCTGTCAATATCTCGCGTTCTTCTTCCGTCTCTGCTTCCAGCGCTTCAAGATATGCTGAAAGAGGAGCCTTGGCATCTACAACAATCTGACGATTGCCAGGGAGATAAACAACCATATCGGGCCGCATAATGCCATTTTCATCGTAAGCTGACTGTTGCTCAAAGAAATCGCAGCGGTTTTGCATGCCGGCAAGCTCAGCAACACGTTTAAGGGTAATTTCTCCCCAACGCCCCCTGACGTGCGGCACACGAAGAGCCTTTACAAGATTGCCTGTTTCTTTTTGAAGGGTCTGCTGGGTTTCCACAAGGGAAAGTACCTGCTGAGAAAGCCCGCCATATGCCTTTTCCCGTGATCTCTCCATAGCCTGAATATGCTGGTCATATCTATCAAGAGAATCTTTTATGGGCACAACAATATTTTTGACTTCCTTGCTACGCACATTAAAGTCACTTTTGGCTGCTTCCATATATTTTGAAAGCGTAGTTTTTGCAAGGTCAAGAAAAGTCTGGTTGTTTTCCCTTAAAGCACTGGCTGAAATTGCTTTGTAAGCATCTATCATATTATTCCGAATATCCTCGAGCATTTCTATCTTTTCATTCACGGCGAGGCGCTCTTTATCTATAATTGTTTCCAGCTTTGCCTGGCGCTCTTTCAGCTCGGTAATTATGGCGTTAAGTGAATCAATCTCCCGGGTGCGCTCTTCAAGTGTTTTTTTAAGATCTTCCATCTGTTCCAGTCTGCTTAATGCAGAAGAGTGTTCTTTAGAAATCTCCAGGAATTCCTTTGAAAACTTTGACTTTGCAAAAAACCAGGCTATAAAAAAACCAAGTGCAGCGCCGATAATAAAGAAAACAATATATTCCAATGTATTCATTTATACTTCTTTTCTCGTAACGGTTCACAGTTCACAGTTCACAGTTTTTTTTAACAACCGTTAACTGTAAACTGTTAACCGTGAACCGTTTGTCTTACAAATGTTCCGCTTTTTCCCCCTGATTTTTCAAGAAGGCATGTATCTGATATAATTATATTTTTATCATGCGACTTGCACATATCATATATTGTAAGGGCTGCAACAGATACTGCTGTAAGGGCCTCCATCTCAACACCTGTCTGACCGAAAAGCCGCACCAAAGCTTTGACCTTGATTGAACTTTTATCTTTATCCGGTTCAAAATTGATATCAATATGTGAGATATTAATTGGGTGGCACATTGGAATTAGTTCCGAAGTTTTTTTTGCCGCCATTATTCCCGCAATTCTGGCGGTATCAAGTACATTGCCCTTTTTTATTGTATTATTATAGATCATTTCAAATGTTGAAGTCTCCATTAAAACGACCCCTTGAGCAACCGCTGATCTTAATGTCGGTTCTTTATCCGTTATATCAACCATCCGCGAGCGTCCCTCATTGTCAATATGAGAAAATGAAGACATAAAAAACTCCTTTAACCTAAATTAAGCGATTTTTGGCTTGATCTGCACTGATCTCTTGCGCATCAAGGATTCGCGAAAATCCTCAACATATCCACAGGTATGCCTACGGTTTTCGCAAACCCTTATGCATCAAGATCTCAGTACATCTCTTTCCCAAAAATCGCTCAACTTAGGTTGAAAAATACTCTGTTTTTTTCACAACAGTTGATTTAATATCATCAATGGCTTCGCTGAGTACTTTTATAACATTCTCCCGGATGTCACCGGCAACAACAAGAAGCATAACATCATCCCCTACTGACAGCTTTTTGTCTTCCGCTATCTTAACCAGTATTTCTATAATGCCCGGCCTTTTTTTATGCTTCTCTATCACCTTGTGCAGTTGTTCGTAATCCACCGTGATATTCAGCCCTGATACTCTCCTGCCATCTCGTGATGTGCCCCGCACGACTCCATTATGACAAAGAATCATTCCAACTCTGTTATAATGCGGATGTCTCTTTATAGTTTCTATAAGGGGAATTAAATTCATAGTAAATGTTCACGGAACATTGAAATTGGAAAATAGAAACTGGAACTTTGGCCTTCATGCTTTTGTACTGTTCTTCCCAATTTCCAATTTCAAGTTTCAAGCCGTGAACGGTTGCAATTCATTTAATAATTTCTTCTGCCCTGGCCAGATCATCAGGAGTATTAATATTAAAAAAAGAAATCAGATCAGGATCCTTTTCACGTAAAATATTTTCAGGAAGCTTTTTAACTCTTACCTTTTTAAAGAACTGTTTAATCTCAAGCTCTTTTTGAATCAGATTATTTTCAATTGGCTTAAGACATCTTTTTGAATATACCGCACAAAGCGGTTCCATCCCATTTAAAGTTTCCGGTATAATAACGTCAACTCCCGTTTCTATACTATTAATAACAGTTTCAACCAACTCCTTTTTCAGGAATGGTATATCGCATGCCGTAATAAATGTATAAAAATTATTTGAAAAAAAAAGTCCTGCATGTATTCCTGTTAAAGAACTTCTAAACGGGAATATATCAGACACAATATGTAAATCCCATTCAAGATATTTAAGCGGGTCATTGGCAACCAGGATAATCTCATCAAAAAGGGAATCAAATATTTCATATGTTCTGTCCAGAATACGCTTTCCGCCAACACTTATAAATGCTTTATTCATGCCCGAAAAACGCTTATTATGTCCGCCCGCCAATATCACTCCTGTACATGGAAATTTCATTACATCAAGACCTTTTAGAACGGTTAACGGTTAACGGTTAATCAAAATAGATAAAATAAAAGCCAAAATCAAGGCAATTTCAGGTTTTTTAATTTTGATAAATTTATAACTCTTGATATTAACCTACTTAATGATATAATTAATATTTTGACAAAAACTCAAAACACCTGAAATTATAGTCAGTTGGATGCTATTGCTTTCTGACTTTCCAGGATACGGCCTGGTAACACTTTTTGGCAGCGATGATTATGAGTCGGAAGAACTGCTTGCTTACGAACTAGGGTACCGCCTCCAACCAAATAGCCAATTTTCTCTTGACGTTGCAGCTTTTTTTAATAATTATAGCTATCTGCGTACTTTAGAGCAGGACGATTCTAAGTTGGGCAATACACGTGGTTTTTAAGAGACACGGCTGGAGGTTGACCCCGATATTATTGCTTTTGCTTTTCCTCAACGCCGGGCTTAATCCGACTGCGCAGGCCTCTTTGCGCGAATATGCCATCAAGGCTTCTTAAACTAGCCAGAATCGTCAACGTAGAACCCGAAGGCAGGAAAAAGTGATACAGCAAAAAATCATTAAAAAGAGGTATAAAGATGTATCATGTTAAACATCCAGAGATCCAAAGATTGATTTCATGCTCCATTTTTCGCATCACTATGAGTACCGTGCTGGTTACAATTATGTTATTGTGCTCCATGGCCGGCAGCGCAAAAGCAGCAGCCATTGCGTCTACGGATCTGACCGAGCTCAGTCTTGAGGAGTTGATGAATATCGAAATCACCTCGGTTTCCAAAAAGCCTGAGAGACTCGCTGATGCCGTGGCTGCTATCTTTGTTATCAGTCAGGATGATATTCGTCGCTCCGGGGTGACAAGTATTCCGGAAGCGCTCCGCATGGTACCCGGCATTAATGTAGCGCGCATTGATTCAAACAAGTGGGCGATCACTTCCCGAGGTTTCAACGGCCGCTTTGCCAACAACCTTTTGGTGCTCATTGACGGCCGTATCGTCTACACCCCTTCCTGTTCAGGCGTTTACTGGGAGGTGCAGGATACGCTCATGGAAGACGTGGATCGTATTGAGGTCATCCGGGGGCCAGGTGCCACCTTGTGGGGCGCTAACGCGGTCAACGGGGTCATCAACATCATCACGAAATCTGTAGCAGACACCCAGGGTGGCCTGGTGGCCATAGGCACAGGCACTGAGGAGCTTGGCTTTGGCGGTGTTCGTTATGGAACGGTCATGGGGGAAGCCACCTACGGGCGCTTTTATGCCAAGGGTTTCAAACGGGATGAGTTTGTCCATACCACTGGTGACGATGCAGGCGACGACTGGAATATGCTGCGCGGCGGATTCCGATTGGACTCACTGCTATACGGCCATGCCCCAGTGACCGTGCAGGGAGATATCTACCAGGGCAACATCAACCAGACATTGAACCTGGCCACGTTGTCTGTGCCTTTCTCTCAGACATTCGAGGATAAGTCCGAGGTTTCCGGCTGGAACCTGCTGACACACTGGCAGCATACCCTCTCTCCGACCTCTGATTTTACCTTGCAGATCTACTACGACCGGACCGACCGGGACGATGCTGTCTATGGTGAGATCCGGGATACCTTTGATATTAACTTTCAACACCAGTTTGCAGCCGGTGAGCGACACGACGTCATCTGGGGGCTTGGTTATCGCTATACCCATGACGACTTCAGCAATTCAGGCACCTTTAGTTTAGATCCGGACAGCCGCAACGACGAGCTTTTCAGCGCCTTTTTGCAGGACAAAATCACGCTTATAAAAAACTGCCTGTGGCTGACCATAGGTTCGAAGTTTGAACACAACGACTACACAGGATTCGAGATCCAGCCAAACGGTCGGCTGTTCTGGGCCCCCTATCCGAAGCATAAGCTATGGGCGGCTGTTTCGCGGGCAGTGCGAACACCGGCCCGGTTCGAGCACGATGTAAGGGTTCTCAATCTCGTGTTACCACCCTTCAGCCCTAATAACCCCAACTCATTCCCAATAGCGTTGACCGTTATGGGCGATCCTGATTACGAATCAGAAGAACTGCTGGCCTATGAGCTGGGTTACCGGTTTGTACCGGCCAATGCCTTGTCGATAGACCTGGCTATCTTTTATAACGATTATGATAATCTTCGCAGGTCTGAAATGGAAACACGAGTGTTCCAAGACATATACATGGAACAACCGCTACGGTTCGACAACGGGCTAAAGGGCAAGACATACGGCCTTGAGCTGGCAGCGGTCTGGCAGGCCGCAGACTGGTGGCGGTGGGACATAGCCTACAGCTACCTCCGGATCGACATCGACACACGCTTTGAAAAGGACAATATACAAAATAGCGATGGCCCACAACACCAGGCATCCCTCCGTTCTGCCGTAAAACTCAGTAAAGACCTGGACCTTGATTTCTGGCTTCGTTATGTGGACGATGTCAAGGCGGTTATCGTCAAGTCACAGTCGCGGCTGGAAATTGACAGTTATTTCACGCTTGATATCCGCCTGGCCTGGCAGCTCAACGATAATGTGGAGATTGCTCTGGTGGGACAAAACCTGCTGGACGACAAACATCCTGAATACGTGCATGAGAACTTCACTCTGCCCACAGAGGTCGAACGTGGTATGTATGGAAAGGTAACCTGGCAATTTTAACTCGTAGATTGCAGCATTGAAACAAAAGATTCTATGACCAACAGATGTTTTGCAGCGCTTATCTTTATTGCGATACTCGTCAGTGCGGCTACTCCTTTATCCGCCAGAGCGGAAGAACCGCTTTTGCACGAGTATCGAATCAAGGCGGCCTTTCTGTATAATTTTGCCAAGTTTATTCAATGGCCGGAATTGGTTTTCATTGATCCTGAACGTACTGTTTTCATTTGCATTCTTGGTAATGACCCGATCATGGGTGCTTTGCAAAGCCTTAGCGCCAAAACGGTTCAAGGACGGAGGATTGTTATAAGCCACAGCAAGAATCTCAGGTCAGTCAAGGGATGTCACATTCTATTCGTGACAAAATCGGAAAAAAGCAGGATCAAACATACTATAAGCAAATTCAAAGGCAGCCCTGTTTTAACTGTGAGTGACATGGATGATTTTGTGAAAGCAGGCGGCATGATCGGTATGGTTCGAGTAGAAAACAAAATTCGATTTCAAATCAACCTTGTTTCAGCACAGGATTCCGGGCTGAAGATCAGCTCCCAACTTCTCAAATTGGCGCAAGATGTGATTAAATAGTGCCCGAACGAAAACTAGAAAATTTTTTCAAGTTCAAGGAAGGCACTAAATAGCCGGAGAGACCATGCAACTATTCCAAAAAAGTTCCATCAAAGACAAGATAACATTGTTGATGGTTTTTACAAGCGTCGTTGTTTTGACGATTGCCACAATGTCTTTTATGCTCTTCCAGGTTGTCAGCATATCCAGGGCTTCTCTGCAAGAGCTTTCCACTTTGGCAAAAACCATTGGAATTAATAGCAGAGCGCCTCTTACCTTTAATGACCGCACATCGGCAATAGAAACGCTATCTGCCTTGAGCGCTGTGCCTGACGTAACTACAGCCACTATCTTTACTCCCGATGGAAGTCCGTTTGCCTGTTACAAAAGAGCCGGTAAGCAGGAAAAGCCTTTGTCTGAAAAGGATAACTCTATTGAAGCAAATTTTTCCAGAGTAAAAATAGAGGCAGATGAAGGTATGTTTGAGGAATTCCCTCTATTTGATAGCCACTTTGATGTATTTGAAGATATCCATTTGGACGGTGAAATAATTGGGGTGGTGTGGATTGAAAAAGATATGTCGTATATTTATAAGAGCCTTGAAGCTTATGCGATCATTGCTGTTTCAGCTCTTCTGTTTACGACCTTGATCGCTTCTTTGCTTTCCCTGAAACTTCAGCCGATCATTTCACGGCCCATCATTGGCCTGGCCAAGACCATGAAAAGTGTCTCCAGCGAAAAGAATTATTCTATCCGGGCGGTCAAGGAGACTGAGGACGAACTTGGCACCCTTATTGACGGATTTAATGAAATGCTCAAACAAATTCAGTTTCGGGACAATGAGCTGGAAGAACACCGGGCAAATCTCAAAAATCAGGTAGCTCTTCGGACAAAGGAGCTTTCTATAGCCAACACCAAACTACAAGATACAGTCAAGGTACTTCAACAGGCCAAAGAAGCCGCAGAAGCGGCCAGCCGGGCCAAAAGCGAGTTTCTGGCCACCATGAGTCACGAAATACGCACACCCATGAACGGGATGCTGGGCATGACCGAGTTATTGCTCGGCACAAAGCTTTCCGGCAGGCAGCGCGGGTTCGCACAAACCATCCAGCGTTCCGGTGACTCCTTGCTGAGGATCATTAATGATATTCTTGACTTTTCCAAGATTGAAGCCGGTAAGCTGATGATTGATACCCATAATTTCAACCTGCGGGACATGATAGAGGAAACAGCGGCAATGCTGGCAGAACGGGCGCACATTAAGGGATTGGAACTGGCCACTGTACTGCCTGTTGACCTGCCGGTGGCGCTATCAGGTGACTCGTCTCGCCTGCGGCAGATACTCGTAAACCTGCTCGGCAATGCAATCAAGTTCACCGACAGAGGCGAGGTTGTGATACGTGTGGAAATGCTTGATCAGACCAAAGATAAGATTCGCTTGCGTTTCGAGGTTGCAGATACCGGTATTGGCATCACACCGGAGATCCAGGCACGGATTTTTGATGCCTTTTCCCAGGCAGATGGATCCACTACCCGCGAGTACGGCGGCACTGGCCTGGGTCTAGCCATCTCCCGCAGGCTGGTGAAGCTGATGGGTGGCAAGATGGGCGTTAAAAGTGAACCAGGCAGGGGTTCTGTCTTCTGGTTCACGATTAGCTTTAAACGCCGGATCGCAAAAAAACATAACGGCCTGCATCCAGTAGAAGACCTTCGCGGAATGCGCATTTTGATCGTGGACGACAACGCGACCAACCGAGAGATCCTGAAAAACCAGGTGATTGCCTGGGGAATGCAGCACGGCATCGCTGAAAATGGCGCTCAGGCCATTGAGATGCTGCGCAATGCTGCTTTAAAGGGCGAGGCATACGATATAGCCCTGCTTGATTGGCACATGCCTGAGATGGGCGGTATTGAGCTTGCGCACAGGCTGCGTTCAGATTCGCACATTCCTGAAATGCATCTAATAATGCTCAGCTCCGCTGCTTTTGATAATGAAGAAGCAGCAAGAGCAACTGACGCTGGTGTCCATCGTTACCTGAACAAACCGGTATGTCAGTCCGAGCTCTATGATTGCCTGATAAATACTATGAGCACACCGGGCGCTGGCAATCTGCAAACAGACGATGCGCAAACAATGGAAGTCGGAGCTGTATTTGACGCACACATCCTGCTTGCCGAAGATAACCTGATGAACCAGGAAGTAGCACTGAATATGTTGGAACTGATGGGCTGCCAGGTTAACCTAGTAGAAAACGGGCAGGAGGCAGTAGAGGCAGCCGCAAAAATCGTCTTTGATCTGATCTTGATGGACTATCATATGCCGGTGATGAACGGATTGACAGCAACAGATAGAATCCGAAAGCAGGAACAGGCTGGCAGCAATAGCCAACGTGTTCCCATTATTGCGCTCACAGCAGATGTACAAAAAGGTATGCAGGAGCAGTGTCTGGCTGTGGGCATGGATGACTTTTTGAGCAAGCCTTTTACCCAGGATCAGCTACAGGCAGTATTATCGCTGTGGCTGGATCAGCATGAGGAATCACCTGATCCAAAGGAAATAGTCAGATCAATTGCACCGGATGAACAAAAAGAAACAGAACCATTGCTGGAACAGGAAACCCTGAACAGGATCCGTGCACTTCAGCGGCCTGGCAAGCCCAATGTTCTGGGCAAAATCATCAATTTTTACCTGGAAAACTCACCCGGGTTGATAAAGACCGTGCGCAAGTCTGTGGAACAAGGAGATGGCGCTGCCCTTTGCGAAGCAGCCCACAGCCTGAAGTCAAGCAGTGCCAACTTAGGCGCAGTCAGCATGGCAGACGTGTGCAAGAAACTGGAAGAAATGGGGCGAGAGGAACGTATAGACGCGGCAAAAGCGCTGATTGGCCGCATTGAATCAGAATATAAATTGGCCAGTGCAACGTTGGCTGACGAGTTGGGGAGAATATCTGATGCGTAAGTCCGATGATCAAAAAAAGCAGCCGGTTGTCCTGGTAGTGGACGATGATATTGCCGTGCGCCTGTTGATCTGTGAGTCGCTGGAACAGGCAGGCATGATTGTTAAAGAGGCCGAAAACGGTCTTGAAGCCCTGTCTGTCTTTAAACGGGTGCGGCCTGACATAGTAATGATGGATGTGAAGATGCCCAAAATGGACGGATTTACTGCCTGCGAAAGATTGCGGCAACTACCTGGAGGAGACGAAGTATCCATAGTTATGGTCACAGGCCTCGACGATGTAAAGTCCATCCAGCAAGCTTATGATGCGGGTGCCACGGACTTTATTACCAAGCCTGTCAACTGGTCTATCCTGAATCATCGGGTCCGCTATCTGCTGCGAGCCAGAGAAGCCTTTCGGGATTTATGCCGGAGTGAAGATAGGCTGACTCAGGCGCAACGTGTTGCCAATCTTGGAAACTGGGAGTGGAACATCGTGGACAACAAACTTGACTGGTCAGGCGAAATCTATAGCATCTTCGGTCTTGAACCACAGGCATTTGGCAGAACCTACGAGGCTTTTCTCAGATTGGTGCATCCTGAGGATCGGGGATATATTGAAAATGCCGTTGACAGGGCTTTGCATGAAAACAAGCCATACAGTATCGACCACCGAATTATCCTGCCGGATAAAACCGAGCGCACGGTTCATGAGCGGGCCCAGGTAATTTTTGATGAAACCGGCAAACCGGTCAAAATGCATGGTATAGTACAGGATATAACTAAACATAAAAAAACCGAGGCAAAGATCCGGTTTCTTGCCTACTACGATGTCCTAACCGGCTTGCCCAACCGCCAGCTTTTTAAAGAATACTCCATTCGGGCGATCCGCATGGCACAACGTGATGGGACAAAGCTAGCTATAATATTCATGGATCTGGATCACTTCAAACGCATTAATGATACACTTGGACACAATGCCGGCGATAAACTGTTAGAAAAGATTTCCGAAAATATGATGGTCGTCATTCGCGCCTCAGATATCGTTACCAGGATAGACAACGAAAGCCGGTCTAAGACATCGCTATCGCGTCTGGGCGGCGATGAATTTACAATCCTGCTCCCTGATTTAACCGAAATACAACAGGCTGCAACAGTAGCAAAGCGCATAATAAAATGCTTGAGTCTGCCGGTGAAGGTTGCCGGTCGGGAATTGTATGTTACGGGCAGTATCGGAATTGCCGTCTACCCTGATGACGGCGAGGATATCGACACACTCTTAAAAAATGCAGATACTGCTATGTATCATGCAAAGGATGCAGGCAGAAACAATTTTCAATTTTACGCGAAATATATGAACGAACTCACGCTGTCAAGGCTCAATATGGAGGCCGAGCTGAAGAAAGCGTTGGAGAGGAACGAATTCATACTCTATTATCAGCCGCAGGTGGAAGTCGCAACATCCACGATAGTTGGTGTGGAAGCGCTGATTCGCTGGGAACACCCTGAGAGTGGGATAGTATCCCCGGCAGAGTTTATTCCCATTGCGGAAGAAACCGGACTGATTATCCCTATCGGGGAATGGGTGTTGCAAACAGCCTGTCCGCAGATGGCAGTTTGGCATAAGGCTGGTTTCAATTCGCTGCGCATAGGAATCAATCTGTCCAGCAACCAGTTCAGACAAGGGGATATTGTCAAGTCCATAAAAAATATTCTTGCTACTACGGGCTTAGATCCTCAGCATCTGGAGCTTGAGATTACAGAGAGTATCATTATGCATGACGTGGAGGAAGCTATAGCCACGCTATGGAAACTGAAAGAAATGGGATTAAATCTGTCGATCGATGATTTTGGAACCGGCTATTCCTCAATGAACTACTTGAAGCGATTTCCGCTGGATACCTTGAAAATAGATCAAAGTTTTATTAAAGATATCATGATGGATCCTAATGACCAAGCAATTACAAAGGCCACCATCGGCCTGGCAAGGGGTCTGGGTCTGACAACGATTGCCGAAGGCGTAGAAACGGAAGAGCAGTTGACATTTCTGCGTAAACAAGGCTGTGACCAAATTCAAGGCTATTTCTTTAGTAAACCAGTGCCGACCGAAAAAGTGGAGCAACTTTTTTTGCGTTCTGACATTGTAAAGGCAAAGCCAAAACATAACTAGCCGTTATGACATATTTTTCAAGCAGTGCTGAGACTTCCGGATGGGATTTCCTATCAGCTTATCTCCCTCCTTTCTATGCAAGCTTAAATCCCCGCAGACGGAGCGAATTGCTCACAAAAAGTTAGAAACAAATAAATTTTGATAAATTTACAAAATTTTGATATTAACTTATTTAATGATATAAAAAGGTATTAATAATTGGCATCCTTTACGACAAGTCAAAAGTAGTTTACACTTTGTTGATCTTGTATTTTGGCAGTGAAATTTGAAACTGGAAATTGGAAAAAATACTAAGATGTAGATGCGTTACCTAATTTCAAATTTCCAGTTTCAACATCGACATTCAATTCGATAATACACGCTTTTTTGAAAAAAGTGTAAACTGGTGAATGAAGAATGCCTAATAATCTATATGAATATTCTGGAGAGAACAATGAGCGAATACGATACAATTCTGGATGCATCTGATATAGACCGTATACTTTCAAGAATCACTCATAAAATTCTTGAAATACACAAGGGCACTGAGAACCTTACACTTATAGGCATTCATACACGGGGAGTTTATATCGCGAAACATATCCAGTCCATGATTAATGAAATTGAAGGAATTGAAATACCGACAGGCAATATTGATATAACTTTGTACCGTGATGACTGGACAAGAATCAGCCACCACCCCATCGTCCAGGCAACAGATATATCCTTTCCTATTGATGGGAAACAAATTATTTTAATAGATGATGTTCTTTTTACAGGTCGAACAATAAGAGCTGCCATGGATGCTATTATTGATTTTGGCAGGCCTGATCGCATTGAACTTGCGGTGCTTGTTGATAGAGGCCACAGAGAACTTCCAATTCAGGCCAACTATGTTGGAAAATTTATTGAAACAAGGCGCTCAGAAAGTGTAAATGTTTTGCTCACCGAACATGATGGACAAGACAGGGTTGTCATAGAAAAGCATTGATATAGACTTTCAGATAAGGAACGGAGACGAAATAACTTCCCCAACTATGCATCATCATAGCTTCAGGCCACTTTTGCCCGATCTCAAATCACAAAAATATCAAAATAGATAGGCTATTCCATCAACTTTTGTAATTTGAGATCGAACAAATTTGACCCAAATCTATGCGCCTAATTGGGGAAGTTATTTCGTCCCCGTTCCTAATTCATTTCACTGCGTTATCAGTCAAAATCCTTGTAAAATGAATTATCTGAAAATCTACAGGAAGAGAAACATGAGCATAATAGAACATAAAAAAAACGCTCCCGGGAAAATCAAACTTGGAATTATATCTGTTTCAAGCACTAGATCATTAAAAGATGATAAAAGCGGATTATGGATAAACAATAGAGCCTTAAAAGAAGGGCACAAAGTTGTATTTCATCACATTATACAAGATGAAATACAAGCCATAACCGTGATAATACTTGACGTTATATGCAGTCATGAACCTCAGCTTATATTAATGACAGGGGGAACTGGTATAAGCAGCAAAGATGTAACTATTGAAGCGGTGATTCCATTATTTGAAAAGGAGCTAACAGCATTCGGGCCACTTTTTGCTCAGCTCAGCTTTGAAAAAATTGATTCCGCTGCTCTTTTATCACGGGCGACTGCAGGCATAATAAACAAAACAATACTATTTTGTCTGCCTGGCAGCCTTAAAGCATGCAAGCTCGCATGCAAGCATCTTATCTTTCCTGAATTGGGACATCTTGTTAAGCATGTTCAGGAATAATTCAAGCGTGAACCCCATATTCTGAAGCCAATTCAAACATTGTTTTCTGACCCTTTATTGCATCAAGGGCAATTCTCGCCTTCAATTACTTGCTATGTTTTTTTCGGCCAATTCTGTTCCTCCTTTTTCTTGAAAACACACCTTAACACACTGTCTCATTTTTGGGGTCCACTATACTATTCCATCCACTTTTGTGATCTGAGATCAAATAAATTCGACCCAAATCTGTGCACCTACTTGGGGAAGTTAATTCGTCCACGTTCCTTATATTGAAAACTCAACAAAAACCCAGATTAATATTGACTTAATGGAGTACACTAAGATACAAAAATTAAATTAGCGCACCTTTGGGATATAAAAAAGCCTTGTAAAGTTAAGGAATTCTGCCCATTGTATAAGTTCCTTAACTTTAGGCACTTTCAGCCTATCAAGCCGTCTATCCTATGCTACTGAATTCCTTAGACATAACATGAAAATTTCTATGCTATAAATTTATATATTATTAAACCATACTTTCCTTTTTTTGATATACAAAAAAATTCTGAAAAGCCGGGAAGGAAAATTCATAGATAATGATTCAATTAATTAGAGGATTCAAAGATATTCTCCCTGGAGAAGTTGAGATCTGGCAAAATATAGAAAAAACTGCCCGTTTACTTTTTGAAGATTTTGGATTTAAGGAAATCCGACTGCCGATTCTGGAACGTACTGAACTTTTTGCAAGGAGCATTGGAGAGGACACTGATATTGTAGAAAAAGAAATGTATACTTTCCCTGACAAAAAGGGAGATCTTATTACACTACGGCCGGAAGCTACAGCATCTGTTGTTCGTTCATATATTCAGCATAAAATGTATGCAAAGGATCCTGTGCAGAAATTTTATAGCATAGGGCCAATGTTTCGCAGAGAAAGACCACAGAAAGGAAGGTATAGGCAATTTTATCAAATCAATGCCGAAGTGTTTGGTATAGATTCGCCATTTATGGATGCACAGCTTATTTTTCTGGCTGTGAAACTTTTTTCCATGCTTGAAGTAACGGACGCAAAACTCCACATAAATTCATTGGGTTGCCCCAAATGCCGTTTAAATTTCAAGGAATCTCTTTCTGCTTTTCTTTCATCTGCAACAGAAAAATTATGCCAGGATTGCCTTAGAAGAAGCAAAAAAAATCCTCTAAGGGTGCTTGACTGCAAAAATTCTTCATGCCGCGAGGCTATGGTTGGTGCTCCTGCTATAATAAATTATTTATGTCCCGAATGCAGCCAACACTTTGAGGCAGTTAAATATGCGCTTGAAAAAGTTGAAATTCCATTTGTGATCGACAAACACCTGGTAAGAGGTCTTGACTATTATACCCGCACTACTTTTGAAATCCAGGCAGGTTCATTAGGTGCCCAAAATGCCGTTGCCGGTGGCGGACGTTATGATGCTTTGGTAAAAACTTTAGGAGGGCCCGACCAGCCCGCAACCGGTTTTGCAATAGGCATTGACAGACTGGCAGAAATAACAGGACTTAGGAATAAAGACTTTACACAAAAGCCTGATATTTATATAGTCGCGCTTGGCGAAAAAAGCAGATCTTTAGCTTTTGAATGGAGCTGCAATTTTGGTCTTGAAGGAATTCGGCCAGAAATGGATTTGAGCAATAGAAGCCTGAAAAGCCAGATGAAACGTGCAAACAGGCTTAAAGCCTCGTATGTGCTTATTGCAGGAGACAATGAACTTGAAGAAGGATCAGTTATTCTCCGGAACATGACAAGTAAAAAACAGATTTCAATTCCTATAGAAAGTTTAGTAGAAAAAATTAAAGCAGAAATTAAATTATAGAATATTGGTCGAGTGGGAAAATGGTTGAATGGTTGACTATTCTACTAAGGAACGTGGACGAATTAACTTCCGCAAGTAGGCGCACAGATTTGGGTCGAATTTGTTCGATCTCAGATCACAAAAGTTGAAGGAATAGCTTACCTATTTCAATATTTTTGTGATTTGAGACCGGACAAAGGCGGCCTGAAGCTGTGATGCATAGGAGTAAATGCATTGTCAGATGATATACTTGGAGAAATGAGGAGAACACACAATTGCTGTGAGCTTGATGCAGCCTCAGTGGGCAAGGAGGTTGTGCTTATGGGATGGGTTCAGCGCCGAAGGGACCACGGAGGGGTTATATTTATTGACTTGCGAGACAGGGAGGGCATAACACAGGTTGTTTTTAATCCCGAAAAAAATAAAAATATTCACGAAAAGGCTCATGCAATCAGGAATGAATATGTAATCGGTGTGCGTGGAATTGTTGATCCAAGACCTGAAGGAATGACCAATCCGACCCTGAAAACCGGAGAAATAGAAATTACGGTCGTTGAACTTAAAATTTTAAATGCAGCTAAAACACCTGCTTTTTTAATCGAAGATAAAATTGATGTGTCGGAAACAGTACGGCTTAAATATCGCCATATTGATCTCAGACGCCCACAAATGCAAAAAAATATAATTATGCGTCACAAGGCTGCCGCATCAGTTAGGAACTATCTTGACAAACTCGGATTTCTTGAAATTGAAACACCTGTATTAACGCGCAGCACCCCTGAAGGCGCAAGAGACTATCTTGTCCCCAGCAGAGTTAATCCTGGCCAGTTTTATGCTCTGCCTCAATCACCCCAGCTTTTTAAACAACTTCTAATGATCTCGGGACTTGACCGCTATTTTCAGATAGTTCGCTGCTTCAGAGACGAAGACCTGAGGGCGGACCGCCAGCCGGAATTTACACAAATAGATATGGAGATGTCCTTTGTCGGCGAAAACGATATCATGGCTATAACTGAAGGCATGATGAAAAAAATTTTTAATGATGTTCTTGGGATAGAAATCAACCCACCGTTTTTACGTCTTTTATACAAAGATTCGGTCAGCCGCTTCGGCCTTGACAGACCGGATATGCGCTTTGACCTTGAACTTAAAGACATATCGGATATTGTTGAAAAATCAGGGTTCAAGGTTTTCTCCAGCGTTGTTAAAAAAGGTGGAATAGTCAAAGCGCTGAATGCAAAAGGCTGTTCATATTTTTCACGGAAAGAAATCGATGATCTTGCTGAATTTGTTGCAGTATACAGAGCAAAAGGCCTTGCCTGGATAAAAGTTAAGGAAGATACATGGCAGTCTCCCATAGCAAAATTTTTTACAGACCAGGAAAAAAAAGCTCTATCCAGGCGCCTAGAAATGGAACCCGGCGACCTTGTTTTTTTTGTTGCTGATCAACCAAAGGTTACAAATGAAGCTTTGGGGTATCTTAGAAACCATCTCGGAAAAAAGCTAGGCATGATAGATGAAAATGAATTTAGTTTTGTATGGGTTACTGATTTCCCTTTGCTTGAATACGATGAAACAGAAAAAAGGCTTCAGGCATTGCATCATCCTTTTACAGCTCCCCTTGAAGAAGATTTAAAACTTTTGAAAGACGACCCTCTCTCCGCAAGATCCAGGGCTTATGATCTTGTTTTAAATGGGTCAGAGATTGGTGGCGGAAGCATACGTATCCATAAAAAAGACCAACAGGAAAAGGTGTTTGAAGCATTGAATATGGATAAAAAAACTTATGAAGAAAAATTCGGATTTCTTCTTTCAGCACTTGATTCAGGAGCTCCCCCCCACGGAGGCATTGCATTCGGCTTTGATAGGCTGGTTATGATTCTTTGTGGACAGCCTTCTATACGTGATGTTATTGCATTTCCTAAAACCCAGAAGGCCGCATGCCTTCTCACAAATGCACCTGCAGCAACGAGCAAGGCTCAACTCGACGAGCTTTCGTTAAAATTAAAAGGAGATTTTGCAATTTCCTAAAAAGATAAATATTTTACTTGACTTCAACTAAATTTTTAGTAGATTATTAAGTTTTATATATAAATTATCCCCAGTAGCTCAGTTGGCAGAGCGAGTGGCTGTTAACCACTAAGTCCGCGGTTCGAGTCCGTGCTGGGGAGCCAAACAAATAAAGGGGTTAGCCAAATCAGGTTAATTCCTTTTTTAGTTTGTGTGAAAAATTATGTGAGAAAAATTTATTTCGCATGATTTGGTAGTCCCAACAAAACAGTGCAGGTGATTAAAAAGTATCTCTAAAAATATGAATAAAAAAGATTTTTGCTAAAAAATTAAGATTGTTATAGACTAAAAGGAATATATTTTGTATGAGCATGGTTAAAACTCTATTCAAAGGAACGCAACCATGCAAAATCCAGCAAATACAGCCTTAGGAACGTGGACGAAATAACTTCCCCAACTATGCATCACAGATTCAGGCCACCTTTGCCCGATCTCAAATCACAAAAATATTGAAATAGCTAACTATTCCATCAACTTTTGTGATCTGCACCCCCCATCACTAATCTCAACTAAAACTCAGGGTGGTAAATTTTCGGTTAGCACAGGTGGTAAATTTTCGGTTGTCACTTCTAGCAAACACCAGGTTCTGCAATTTACAATGTTGACAGTCTGTCTGCAAGCATGGAAAGACGCTGACGGGGTCTATCGTTTTTCAGGGCAATGTCCAGCGCTTTTTTCATGCCGATCAAGATTACCAGCTTTTCTCCTCTTGTAATAGCAGTATATAAAAGGTTCCTCTGAAGCAGGGCATAATGCTGTGTCATCATGGGTATAATTACAGCGGGATATTCCGAACCCTGTGACTTGTGCACCGATATGGCATAGGCAAGAGATAATTCATCCATTTCCGTAAAATCATAACTTACTGCCCTTCCATAAAAGCCAACTGAAAGTTCCTCTTTTTTACTGTCAATGGATATTACAGTACCTATATCTCCATTAAAGACTTCTTTCTGATAGTTGTTTTTCAGGTGCATTACCTTATCGCCTGGTTTAAAAGAATTATTTATAGCATTAATTGTGACAGAGTTTGAATTTAATACCTTTTGCAGCACCTGATTGAGATTAATTGTGCCTACCACGCCCTTGTGCATTGGGGTCAAAACCTGAACATCCTTGACCGGATCAAAGCCAAAGCGTTCAGGGATGGCCCTTGTGCACAGTTCAGTAATTGTGGAGACAACTTTTTCAGGATTGTTCTGTTCTATGAAGTAAAATTCGGAAAGGTCGGCTGGTTCATTTATATGTTTGAGTAAAGGGAATTTACCTTTCAGCACCCTGTGGGCATTGAGAACAATAGCGCTTTCCCTGGCCTGTCTGAAGATTTTCTTAAGATAGAAAACCGGTATAATGTCTGATTTGATCATGTCGTCAAGTACATTGCCCGGGCCGACGGATGGGAGTTGAAAAACATCTCCAACCATTATGAGCATTGAAGTCATGGGAATTGCATTCAGCAGATGAAACATCAAAAATGTATCCACCATTGAGGCTTCATCAATAATTACTGCGTCTGCATCAAGGGGATTGTCCCGGTTTTTGTCAAAAAAATTATCTTTAAAATTATATCCCAGCAGCCTGTGAATGGTCTTTGCATTTCTGTGTGTTAATTCTGCCAGCCGCCTTGCCGCACGTCCTGTAGGGGCAGCCAGGCTGATTTGTTTTCCAAGAGCTTTAAATACAGCATTAATCGACCTGATCAGGGTTGTTTTTCCGGTTCCAGGGCCTCCTGTAATGATTACCGCCCGATGAGAAAATATTTTTTCAAGAACATTAAGCTGTTCCTGCGAGAGCTTTATGGCCAGTTTTTTCAGGACTTCATTTGATATTTGTTCCGTGTCTATTGTTTGAGGTACAACAGGAACGGACAAAAGGGCTTTAAGCCTGTTTGCAAGGCCTGCTTCCGCCTGGTGAAGGGCTTTCAAATAAACGGCTTTTTTATCCCTTTTTTTATCCGGGACTTCTACTTTGTTTTCAATAATTAGATCGCCGGAAGCTGAAAGATCTTCTATTGCTTGTTCAGTTGCTTCAGATTCTATTTGAAAAAGATTTTTGCAGCGTTCAGTCAGTTGATCCATATAAGCGAAAACATGGCCATCATTTGCAAATTGCTGTATAAGATGGATAATACATGCCTTGGCCCTTTCCGGTTTATTTTCTAATTTTCCAAGCTTAAGCGCTATTGCATCTGCCATATAAAAACCGATACCTGGTATGTCATTTGCCATGCAATAGGGATTGCTTTGTATTATGTTCAGAGCATCCAGGCCGTATTCTTTTAGCAGTATAGCGGAATATGAGGTTTTTACTCCAGCTTCTTGAAGGAACTGCATTAAACTTCTTATTGCATGGTGATCTTTCCATGCATTGCTGATAGAGGCTGCTTTTGTTTTTCCTATTCCTTCTACCTCAAGCAGTTTTTCAGGGCAGTTCTCTATTACATTCAGGATGTCGGCTCCGAAGCACTTCACCATTCTGCCTGCCATCTTTGGGCCTATTCCCTTGATAATACCTGATTTAAGGTAATTTCTTATTCCTTCAACAGATGCCGGCAGAGTTACATTATAGGATTTGATTCTGAACTGCTGTCCGTATTTGGGATGGGTTTCCCACGCCCCATTTATTTTCAGCGTTTCGCCAAGACTTACTCCTCCCATAAAACCTACAATTGTAACAAGATTATCTGTGTTGCCGTGTTTTAATTTTGCAATAATATAAAGGGTTTTTTTGTTAACATATGTAATTTGTTCGAGCTTGCCTTCAAGGACGGTTAAGGGAAGGGGTGTTTTCATTTTCATCAAACCCAAGCCGGGATTAAATTGAAAGGATTCCTTTAATTTTCACTATTCACTATCCATTTGGCTGCATCTAAAAGATTTGCAGCCACGTAGTCAGGGAAAATCTTTTTTTGTGCAAGGATTTTTTCAGCATCAACTCCGTTTCCTGTTTTTACCAGAATGCTGTGACCACATCCTGCATTACGGGCGCACATAATATCCTTTACGCTGTCGCCTACCATAACAGAATCTGCAAGATCAATATGATATGTTTTTTGGGCTCTGTGAATCAATCCAGGCTCTGGTTTGCGGCAGCCGCATGTGTCTTCGGGGATATGAGGGCAGTAAAATATGTCTTTTATCTCTCCTCCTCCTGACTTAAACGCTGACTTCATCATGGAATGAATATATTCAAGGCCGTCTAATGATACCATGTTTCGGTTTATAACCGACTGGTTTGTAATTATGATAACGACAAAGCCGTTTAAGTTAAAAAGTTTTATCGCATCAATACTACCGGGGATAAACTTAAATTCCGCCCAGTTCTTTATGTAATCAGGAGAATTCCTGTTTATAACGCCGTCTCTGTCCAGAAAAATCACATTTTTCAGCAATTTCAACTCCCCCTATAATCCCTAATCCCTAATCCCTAATCCCCTAAATCCCTAAATCCCTAATCCCTGCCCTTAATCTGCCCTTAATCTGCCCTTACTCTGCAACAATAAATGCATCATTAAATCCGTTGTCATTAAGATATTTTTCATACTCTGCTGCCTGTTCAAGATTTGAGCATTCCCCAAGCCGTACTCTGTAGTAGATCGCATCACCGCCGTCATAAGTTATTATGTGAGCGTTTCTGTATTGTTGAGCAAGTTTTTCCCTGAACCTTTCAGCATTTTGCCGATCGCGAAATGCGCCGACCTGAAATGTAAAATTTCCTGCATAATAGTTCACAGGAACATAAGTCCGGCGTTTATCGGTTTTGGGTTCAGATTCTCCGGCAACACCAAGAGCCACGATTTTGACCTTTGCCGTACCAGTCTCCACTATGCCTATTTTTTTTGCCGCCGCATAGGAAAGATCAATTATTCTGCCGCGGACAAAGGGCCCACGGTCATTGATTCTGACCACGATTTTTTTATTGTTATGTAGATTGTGCAGTTTTACATATGTCCCAATCGGCAGAGTTTTATGCGCGGCAGAAATGGCATACATATCATAAATTTCACCGTTGGCGGTTTTTCTTCCATGAAATTTTTTGCCATACCAGGATGCCTTTCCAACCTGCACGAAATCCTTTGCGTCATGCAGCGGCTGATACCACTTGCCCATTACATTGTAAGGCCTGAATGTCGGGGAAATTTTTGATTGAACAGGAGGTGATTTTACCGTGGCACATCCGTGAAATAAAAAAAGGAGAAGCACGAAAACAGCAAGGAAAGTAACGGAAGCTTTTAAGGCCATTTGGCTACTTTCATAGAGCAATTTTCAGTACTTCCATCATTTCATCAACAAAGTAAAATTGAATTTCTTCTTTTACCTTTTCCGGTATATCTTCTTCTAAATCTTTTTTGTTCCACTTTGGCATGATGATGGTTTTAATCCCGGCATGGTGGGCAGCAAGAACTTTTTCCTTTACGCCTCCAACCGGCAAAACCCGTCCTCTCAGGGTAATTTCACCGGTCATGGCAAGATCTTTTTTTATTGTTTTATTGGTCAGAAGAGATACAAGAGCTGTAAGTATGGTAACACCGGCAGAAGGGCCGTCTTTAGGTATGCCTCCTGCCGGTATATGTATATGTATATCAACTTTATCAAAAAAATTTTCGGCGATTCCTATTTTAGAAGCATTTGCACGTATAAAACTCAAAGCTGCCGATGCTGATTCTTTCATGATATCCCCGAGTTGACCGGTTAAGGCAAGGCCCCTTTTCCCTTTCATGGATGTAGCTTCGATAAAAAGTAATGTGCCGCCATTCATTGTCCATGCAAGTCCCATGGCTATACCAGGTTTTGAAGGCCTTGCCCTGGCTTGAGAGGTAAAATGCACAGGGCCGAGAAATTTGTAAATATCTTTTACATTGATTTTTACTGATTTTGCTTCTCCTGCAACAATTTGAGTTGCTACCCCGCGACAGATGGTTGCAATTTCACGTTCAAGATTTCTTAAACCAGCTTCCCTTGTGTAGCCTGTGATTATATTTTTTATTGAAGCATTTGTGAAAGATATTTGAGATGAATTGAGACCATGTGCTTCGCGTTGACGAGGTATGAGAAAGCGGTTTACGATTTTAATTTTTTCATCCAGGGTGTAGCCCAGCAGATGCAGTACCTCCATTCTGTCTTGAAGAGCTGGAGGTATTGTGTCTAAGATATTTGCAGTAGTTATGAACATAACTTTTGACAGATCAAATGGAACATCAAGGTAATGATCTGAAAAAGAAAAGTTTTGCTCCGGATCAAGTACCTCCAGCAGTGCCGAAGATGGATCACCGCGAAAATCACTTCCGACCTTGTCTATTTCGTCCAACATAAAAACAGGATTATTTGACTCAGCGCGTCTGATTCCCTGTATAATACGCCCAGGAAGAGCGCCAACATAGGTTCGCCTGTGTCCTCTGATTTCAGCCTCGTCCCTGACACCTCCAAGTGAAATTTTATGAAATTTGCGGCCTAAAGCCCGTGCTATTGAACGGCCAAGTGATGTTTTTCCTGTACCCGGAGGACCTGCAAAACAAAGGATCGGTCCCTTTGATTCAGGCTTGAGCTTTCGTACAGCCAAAAACTCTATAATACGTTTTTTTGGTTTTTTTAGTCCGTAGTGGTCATCATCTAAAACTTTTCTGGCCTTTTTTATATCTAATTTGTCTTTTGTGCTTTTATTCCAGGGCAGTGATGTCAGCCAGTCAAGGTATGTTGATGCCACAGTATATTCGGAAGAAGAAGGGTGCATTCGTGATAAGCGGCCAATTTCTCGTTCAGCCTCTTTAAGTGCTTCTTGAGGGAGATTTATTTCTTTAATTTTAGCCTTGTATTCTTCAATTTCAATACTTGTTTCATCTTTTTCGCCGAGTTCTTCCTTGATCGCTTCCATTTGCTGGCGGAGATAATATTCTCTCTGCTTTTTATTCATATCGCCTTTGACCTGGGACTGTATCTTGTTCCCAAGTTTAAGGATTTCCAACTGATAATTAACAATACGTGTGACTTCTTGCAGTCGTTTTTTTATGTCCAGGGTTTCTAAAACTTTTTGTTTTTCTTCCAATGTTGAATTTATGATCGAAGCAATCATGTCTGCAAGAATGCCCGGCACCTGTATTGATTTCGCCATAGAAAGAATATCAGGTGATAATCCCGGAGAAAACTCGACAACTTGAGTGAACAGGCCGGTTAGATTGGCCATAAGAGCATCAATCTCCTTGCTTTTTGTTTCTATATCCTGAAGATTTTCTACCCTGGCCTGCAAGTAAGGCTTTCCTTTTATAAAATCTTTTACTTTGAATCGGCCCAAACCTTGTACAAGTAATTGTGCCTTATTGTCTTCGATTTTTGCCATTTTAAGGATAAGTGCGGTTGTACCGAATTTATACAAATCATCAGGAGTATGTTTTGTTTTTACATTTGAATTCTTGGATAGAATGAGTCCGATGGTTCTATCTTTGGACATTGCTTCATCTACCAGTTGAATGGATTCGCGCTGCATTATAACAAACGGCACAACCATTTTGGGGAATAAAGTAGCATCAAATAAAGGAAGAATTGAAAGTATTTCCGGGAGTTCTCTACTTTCAAAGTCCAATGATGGTTGTTTATCTGTCATGGATACCTCCGGAGTCTGTTTCTTAAAACTTTAATTGTAAATCTGCTATTCCTTAGGCAGTATGGCGAGCCTGATCTGAAGAAAGCCGTTTAAATATGATGCCGTTACCTTATCAATATCAATGGATGCGGGAAGAAAAAGAATACGTTCGAATTTACCATACTGAATTTCCGCTAATCTGTATTTTATGTTTTCTACGCGCGGCAATTCAGTACGATACCCATAAATTTTAACGGCCTTTCTGCTGATTTCTATCTCCAGGTTCTCTTTATTGACTCCTGCAATTTCAGCTATAATAATTATTTCTCCAGGAATCTCATAAATATCCACTTGAGGCTTCCAGGTACATTCGGAAAGAGAAAAAATAGGATTCATAGATCTGAACATGTATTCAATGGTTTTTTCGATTTTGGAACCTAATTCATCAAAATTATCGCTAAATCGTATTTTGATATAATCCATTTTTGGCTCCTGTTTGTTACGGCTTATTAGATGTTTATCCATCAACTTAGGAACGTGGACGAATTAACTTCCCCAAATCTGTGCGCCTACTTGGGGAAGTTAATTCGTCCACGTTCCTTTAGGTATGAAGAAAACTATAACAATAAAGTTAATTTGTAAAGAAAATATCTCGGACGACCTCCTATAGGCAGAATGGATTGCGTTTGATTTAGAAATGCCGTATTGCACAAATATGATTAAAGGCCCCAAGGATTCATTCAAATTCATAATCGGTTCTCAGTATTTTTTATATTTTGGCATTATGGGCATTTCTTTGCCCTATTTTAATTTATACTGTTATCATCTTGATTTTACCGGTTTTCAAATAGGACTCCTGTCTGCATTTAGAACGGTGATGATAGTTTTGTTCCCTTTATTTTGGGGGGCCCTGGCAGACCACTTTCAGATCAGGAGACCGATATATATTTTATGCAATTTTGTGAGCACCGGGATATGGGCATTTTATTTATATTTCACTGATTTCTGGTTAATGCTGGTTATTACCGTGTTGTACGGAATTTTTTACGCTCCCATTATATCTTTTCTTGAAGCCTTTACTATGGATGTACTGGGCAAAGAGAAAAAAAGTTATGGGAAGATTAGAGCATGGGGATCAATTTCCTTTATCGTTATTGTAATAGTCATCGGCAGTATAATTGATATTTTTTCAATTGAGATTATTATTGCTGTAATTCTTGCCGGCTCCCTGCTTCAGGCATTTATTTCTTTTAGAATCCCCGATGTTGTCATTTCAAAGAAGGAGTCTTTTACTCCTAAGACAAAAGTTCTATTAAAAAGGCGTGTAGCCGTCTTCCTGTTTTGCGCTTTTTTAATGCTTGTAAGCCATGGAACCTACTATGCTTTTTTTTCCATCCATTTAGACAGCCTTGGCTATGGTAAAACATTTATCGGATTTGCCTGGGCTATGGCGTCGATTGCAGAAATACTTGTAATGATAAACTCAGACAAAATATTCAAGCGTTTTTCCCTAGAAAATGTTCTGGTATTTTCATTTATGATAGCAACATTAAGATGGTTAATACTTTTCTTTGTAAAATCTCCGGTTTTAATCCTGATATCACAGATTTTTCATGCCATCACATATGGTGCATTTCATATAGCAAGTATATTGTATATTGATTTGCTAACTCCTGATGAAGCCAAAACTCTGGGACAGGCAGCAAATAATGCTGTAACTTACGGCCTGGGGATGACGGTTGGATTTCTCTTTAACGGCTATTTATATGAAAGTGTGGGCTTGTTTAATTTGTTTATAATAAGCAGTCTTATTGCACTGTCTGGAGGTGTGATTTTTAAATTAGGAACACGGACGAAATAACTTCCCCAAGCAGGCGCATAGATTTGGGTCAGATTTGTTTTATCTTAAATCACAAAAGTTGATAGAATAGCAAGCTATTTTGATATTTTTGGGATTTAAAATCGGGCAAAGATGGCCTGAAGTTGTTCCGGTCGATTATGACAGGCTGCTGACGGCGCTTTATTGTCTCAATATTGAGTTGAAAAAAAATAGAGGAGTATAAGAATGCACAAGAAATTTCCACATCTTTTTGAGCCATTTAAGCTTGGTTCTGTTCGTTTAAAAAACAGAATTACCATGTCACCTCTTTTTACTGCTTCTGCCCACAAAAACGGAACTGTCAGCTCGTTGACACTGGAGCATTACAAAGAAATAGCAGAGGGCGGGGCGGGCATGATTGTAGTTGCAAATGCCATTGTTGATAAAAGCGGATCTGTATCAAAATATTCTATCAGGGTTGATGATAACAGATTCCTGCAGGGTCTTTCCAGGCTTGCTGATACTATAAAAAAAGAGGATGCAGCGGCAGTGCTCCAGATTAATCATGGAGGATATTTTGCACAGGGGAAAAAGACATTTTCTCCATCCTCTGTTTCCTTGAGCGATTTAAATTTAGGAGGACTGTATAAAACAGCTCTTAAATCACTTGATTTTCAGCAGCAGATAGCTGTGTTGTCAGAAGCTATACAACAACACCCTAAAAGACCAAAGAAAATGACTGAAGATGATATTAAGTACATAGTCTCAGCCTATGCTCAGGCGGCTGCACGTGCAAAAAAAGCAGGTTTTGATATGGTGGAAATTCATGGCGCAACCGGATATCTGCCTGTTCAGTTTTTATCGCCCAGAATAAACAACCGAAAAGATCAATACGGCGGTAATCTGGAGAACCGTATGCGTTTTCCTCTTGAACTTACACAAGCCGTAATGGATGCTGTTGGTTCTGATTTTCCTGTTGGATACAGGTTTCTTGCTGAGGAATGGATAGAAGAAGGATTTTTATTGAATGAAGCAAAAATTTTTGCCCAAAGACTTTCCGCACTTAATATTGCTTATCTTTCTGTAACAGGCGGAACCTATGAATCCTTTTCCCTACCTGAAGTCAAAGAGAAATCACACGGACCAGGTTATATGGTTTATCTTGCCGGAAATATAAAAGAGGTGGTTGATGTGCCTGTAATTACTACCGGTCGTATTACTGCTCCACAGTTAGCCGAAGAGATTCTTAGTGAAAAAAAAGCGGATATTATCGGTCTTGCCCGCCCTTTGTTTGTAGATCCTAAGTGGCCAAAGAAGGCATATGAAGGTAAAGATGAAGACATAGTTCCATGTAAAAACTGCGGGGCTTGTTTCCAGCTTGTGGTATCGGATCGGCCTGCTCTCTGTACTCAGTGGGGCAAGTCAAAATTAATAAACAGAAAAAATATGATAAAAGAAATACATAATCCCCGCAAGAAAATTTTGATTGCAATGGATGGATCGGAAAATGCCACCATGGCGGCTGCTTATACAGCAGACATGTTGGCGAACCGCACTGATGTTAGCATTACCCTTTTTCATATTAAAACCAATGAATCAATCAAAGACGAAAGTGGAATAAAGGAGATGATGGATATTGCGCGATCAATTTTGATAAAGGCAGGTATCCCTGAAAAGTCGATCAATATTCAGATTCGACAAAAAAAGGCCGGTATGGGTAACGACATATTGAATGAAATAGTAGAGGCCGGCTATGGTACTGTTGTAGTAGGGCGACGAGGTGTTTCGATAGCAAATCAGCTTTTGTTTGGAAGCGTGTCAAACAAAATTGTTCAAAATACGAAAGATTGCACTGTGTGGGTAGTTGAATGAGTTCATCAGTTGCCCATAGAAAAGGGCGCATAATGCCGGCAAGATATAAGATCTCACCCCACCGATACGATGGTAGAAGGAGATATTTTGAGAGTTAAAATTACAGCCTTAACCGAATCACCTGCTCCTATCCCGTTTAATTACAATTATGCCCTTCACTCCGCCATCTATGGTCTCATAGAAAAATCATCAGGCGAGTATTCCAGATACCTTCATGATAAAGGCTTTATTAATGAAACAGTAAAAAGGCGATTCAAATTATTTACCTTTTCAAAGCTCTTTTTTACTATTTGGATAATGCCTGTCTTTTGGGTTAAAGTAATCCAAGGCTAATAGCACTGGTGGAATAATGGGAAGTCATATATATAAAAACTATTATGGATAAAATTTGAAAGGATTTTGTATTATTATGTATTTTGTTAATTATCGAGGGCCGTTTGGATTTATTAAACCTTGGACCGCAGTGAGAGATAGTGAAACTTTTAGCCAACAGTTTTTAACACCTTCGATAGTGGCAGGTATTGAAAGGAAACTGTTTCCCGATCTTTTATCTGAGCCATATGACTTGTATATAATTAAAAGGCACAGGTTGTCTTACAAACAAATTTCTCATCAGCAAGAACAAATCCAGCCCAGGGGATGGAATAAAAAAAACAACTGCTTTTACAGGCCATATTCGATAATAGTTAGGGGTGTTCTTATAGAGCCTGATTTGTATCTTGGATTTGACAATGAAAAAGATGCTATACATGCTGCAAAGCAACATATATGCGTTTGCAGGAATGAAGATATTTTATTTCCCAATGAATCAATAATTAAAATTTCTGAGGAAGACTTTGATACTCAGGAGGATATTTTTAATGGTTTTGAATTAATATTTGAACAAAACGAACAGGCCTTTTTATTAGGATATAACCGTTTTGATGATAATAAACCTATGTATGGATGGCTTAAAATCATCGGCAACCCCGTAAAATATATATGTTGATTATGGACATTTGTCATCACATAAAAGCAAAAGGAGCTCCTGAGTTCACAACCTTATATGATCATCTTTATCATGTTAGATTGGCAATTGAAAAATTTGCTGAATGTTTGGATTTTGATGTTGAAATTGCAAAAATAGGGGCTGTTCTCCATGATATTGGAAAAGCAAGTCCAATTTTTCAAGAAAGACTTGTATCCAAATATAGGACTGGTCAGTCAACATTCCGCCATGAAATTGCTTCATGCTTTTTTATTTCTCTAATCAAAGAGAAACACCAACCTCAGCTAATTGAAATGGTAATTGCTCATCACAAATCAATTGAAGGGGATAAAAAACTGAAGGGGATACTTGATCTTGAAGAAAATGAAGGTGATATTTTTGAATCCCACATAAAAAACTGGGATATTTGGAAACCGGATGCCCTGAAAATACTCTCTGCCTTTGGTATTAAAACCAGAGATATTTCTTATGACGAAGCTCATGATAATTATCTTAAAGTGTTAGACTATTGCGAGAAAAGAGTTGAGGATTATGGTTATTCAAGATGGCGTGGGCTACTTATGTCTGCGGATTATTTTGCTTCTGCCCTGTCTGAATCCACAAAGAAGTATTTGAAAAATACATTTAAAAAACCTGTCTTGAATTTTTATAATAGAAAATCAGGATTTTATCCCTTGTCGCTGAAAAAAGCTATATCTGAAAAACCACACACAATTGTTGTTGCATGTACCGGTGCAGGAAAAACAGACTATCTTTTCAGGAGATGCAAGGGACGAGTATTTTACACACTTCCGTTTCAGGCATCAATTAATGCAATGTATCAACGGGTTAAAAATGAGTTATTACCTTCAAATCCAGACCTGGATATTCGATTGCTTCATTCTTCTTCAAAAATAGCAGTTAATGATGAATCACAAGAAGACATCGTTTTACAACGGCTCATTGGCTCCAGTGTCAAAATTCTAACTCCCTATCAATTAGCTTCTATCATATTCGGCACAAGGGGCTTTGAATTTCAAATTGAAGATATCAAAGGTTGTGATGTCATTCTTGATGAAATTCATACTTATACAGGTGTTTCAAAGGCAATAGCTCTGAAAATTGTGGAAGCGCTGAATTATTTTGGCTGTCGTATCCATATTGGCACAGCTACCATGCCTTCTTCATTATATGAAAAAATTATAACATTGCTGGGGAAAAATTCTATTGAGCAGGTTTTTTTGGATAAAACAGAGCTTGAAAAATTTGATCGTCATAAACTTTTTAAGATCAATTCATGGGAGGATTCAGACCAAATAATTGCTGATGCTGTCAAAAAAAAACAAAAAGTATTGCTTATTTGTAACCGTGTAAAATCAGCTCAAAATGTTTTAATTAGAGCAAAGAACCTATTTCCTGATATTCCATCCCTTCTTATTCACAGCAGATTTAAACGCGGAGACAGGTATGAAAAAGAAAAGAAACTTTTAGGCGTTGATAAAAATGGACACCCAACAGGTGAATTTAACACTTCATTGGATGCTTGTATCGTGGTCTCCACACAGGTTGTTGAAGTCAGCCTGGATATCAGTTTCGATCTTATGATTACGGAAACAGCCCCTATTGATTCCTTAATTCAACGTTTTGGAAGGGTGAACAGAAAAAGATCATCATCTACTATTGGCGTTTATAAGCCAATATATTTAATCGCGCCTCCAGAAGATAAAAAAAAAGCCGCTCCTTATGATTTGGAAATATTGAAAAATAGTTTTGAAGTCCTGGAACATAATAGCATTCTCCACGAATCTGATTATCAAAAAAAGATCGATCATGTTTTTCCTGCAATATCCAGTTTAGACATAGAAACTCATACAGCATTTAAAGGAGATGGCAAATGGAATATTGAAGCGCTCACTCACAGGGACAACTCTATATTGCTCAATCTGCTTGAAATTGACAGCGTAAACTGCATTATTGAATCTGACTGTGAAAAGTACAAAGATGCAAACTATAAGGAACAAACCCTGATAGAAATACCAGTAAGATATTATTCTATTAAAGACTTCTCCCAGTTGAATTGTGGCAGTGACCCATTTGTTATACCAGATCAAGGATACTCTGATGAAATGGGGTTGGAAATCGACAAGGCTAAATTACATCAAACAGACTTAAATTTTATTTGAAAAGATATTATTATGATCTCAATAAATGTTGGACGCATATTTTTAAAAGCTTTTAATGAAAAGAATAATAAATCATATTCCTCCAAGGAATTTTTTGAAAAAATCTTTTTTGACCTTTTTTTTAATCATTCCAAATATATGATCTGGCCCACAAACTCGCCTTTTGTACAGATGAAAAAAGGCCAAAAAATACATCTTTTAAGCGAAGAAGAAAGACATGATAAGCTGAATGAATTTTTCGTAAAGGCAAAAACAGAAACACCTGATTCTAGTTTTGCTATTGGATTTCCTGCTTCAGAATTAAAAGAGTTTGCAACAACATCAGGGCTTGTAAGCGACCTGGAAATTCCTGCTGATGAATCTGATATCTATTACTCATGGATCGGATCTGGTTTAGGGCTTGGAGTCTCAGGCGGGGTGTGTATTTTCTTTACTGACCCTGAAATTTTGCTAAAAATTTTTGAAGGTTGGTATGTTTATCGACATTTCTTGAATGACGAGAGTTTAGATAAACTTGCCCCCAATAAAATAAACAGTTGGAATGGACAATGGTTAAATTATGCTTACAGCAAAAAATATAGAGAAAATTTTGATTTTGCAAGTTTGACCAATCAACAAGTCTTTATGCAGGAAAAAAGCGGGAGTGTTATAATTGAAACGATTAAATGGAGTAAATTATTTTTCAATATTTCTAGACAATTTTCTGATCAAACATTAATGGGGTATGTTTACAGCTTAGGACAGACAAATAAAACACTGGGTTTCTTACCATTCCATTTTAAGCAGGCACAAAAGATTAAACATTTTTACAAACTTCTTTTTGGAGAAAACAACGTAATTAAGGATAGCGCTGCATATGAGGATATATATGGTGCTCATATAAAAAGGGCTTGTGAATTAGGAGTAATAGGACTCCATGCATTACAGCCGGAAGGCTTAAAACAATATTTTGCAGAAGGGAAAAAACCTGACTTCAAAAAACCAAACATTACGCCAAAAAAGGGGGAAGATGAAAATACATATAAGGTCAGGGAAGAAAAGGCATCTTTAAAGGATAAGGAGAAAGTTATTTTATTTAGAACCTATAAAACATGGTTGGTTGCTATGATTACAAAAAACAAAGAAGAAATGATTGATTATACAAAAGACGTTGCAATCGCTCTACATTCATATAGGGCAAAAGCTACAAAGACTGTCGCAAAAAATCTTATTGAAAAGGAACTGCTTGTTGCAAAATCCAAAAAGAAATTTATAGATGCCCTGGTGGAAATCGTGAAAGATACCCCAACAGAGTATCTGGAGACCTTTAAAGAACTGAAAAATCGAGTTCACCTTATGACATCGGAGGACTTCGGATATTTTGTTGTTCTTCTCAGATTTGATTATGCTTATGAAGAAAGAAATATTTAACCAATGCGTTCAGGAGAGACTATGCATACTATTTATATTAGAACTTTAAAAAAAGCAGAACACACTGTTTTTTGTGTTGCAAATGGACAGAAAACCTATTTTGATCCTCAATTTAACAGATTAGTACCATACTCCAGCGGGCAACAAATAAAACGCTCAATTATTGACAGACTATCAACAGAATTAAATGAGATTCCAGCCCCTGTAACATTTCTGTTTGATGTGACTAAAAAAAAGGAAATTACAGAAGGTGAAGTTTTCGGCACATGTGACCCTTCTAATTTTGACCAGTTGCTTGGTGGCTGGATGAAAGCCATAAAAGGCGGAAAAGAAAAAACTATAAAACGAAGAAGTCCTTTTTCCATATCTGCAATGAGAGCGCTGCATCCATTACTTGCAGGTATCAATAAAGAGGACATTACTTTTGATAGAAGTGGGCGATCAAATAATAAAGTTATCGTAAGAGATCCTGAAGGAAATTACCTTTCTGAAGATGATATCAGAAGTCTGCTTGAGGATAAGGATAGAAGTCTGGTTCGTAAATGGATACCAGACCACAGGACAGTTACTGGTTTATTCGTTCAGGATATTGCAATTGATTTAAGACGTTTGTTTTGTATCAGTTTAAATATTTATGAGCCGGAAATAAACCAGCCTACTGAAAAAAAATTAAGAGAAAATGGTTGGATTGAAGCAAAAAATATTTTCGGAGATTGCCTGGTGGCACCTCCAAAAACAAGAGAAAAGCTTATTCCTGCAATTTCCAAAGCAATTATTAACTGGCAGATAACCTCAAATCAATCCAGAACATTCAGTCTCATGGAAACTCTTGCAGTTGCAGTAAGTGATAATGCTAATAAAATTGCAAGCAGTATCCGGGGAAAATTAAGTGAAGAAAATGAAAATAGAGCTGTCCCTGTAATAGAAGAAAATTTTGACGGGGTTGATATCTTTATCACTCTTACTGCAGGAGGCTATGTCCTCACAAAGTCAGAAAAAGCTGACGCTTTAGAATTAGCAGAACAAAATATTATAAACAAAATAAATGCCTTTGATTATGAAAACCAATTGAATGGTTAGTTTTAAATTTAAAATATTAAATACATGATTTATTATGAGGACATATTTTGCGTATTATAATAACTGCTACAAGTGAACAGCCATCTTTTTTCCCATACAATTATCAGTACGCGGTACATTCAGCTATATACTCTCTAATGAATGAGTCTTCGGCTGAATATTCAGAATTTTTACATGATAATGGTTATATAAAAGATGGAATTAATAAAAAATTCAAATTTTTCACCTTCTCGAAACTTAAATTTTTTCCAAAAAAAAGAGATAGAAAAGGTTTTTATAATGTGAAAAAGATTCAGTTTGTATTTACTTCTTCTATGGATGAAAGCCTCAAACATTTAATATTAGGCATTTTTTCCAATCAAAAAATTAAATTAATATTAAATGGGCAAAAATGTGTTTTTACTATAGTTAATGTAGATATACAACCGGAACCAATCTTTAGCAATCGTGAAAAATTTATTTGTCTCTCACCAATAGCTGTTACAACAATAAAGATCGACGAAAATGGGAAACGGAAGCAGCATTTCCTGAATTATATGATCCCAGAAGAAAGAGATCGTTTTGTTGATAATCTTAAAAAAAATCTGATCAGGAAGTATGAAACGATTAATAATATTAAATATCAAAATTTAAACGATCACTTTAACTTTAATTTCGATATTTATTACATAACAAAACGAAAAGGTAATATTTCAAAGTTAATGGAGTTTAAAAATAGAATTAAAATAAAAGCTATGGAGGCTCCTTTCAGCATTGAAGCTGATTCGGAATTAATAAAGCTCGGTTACGAATGTGGCTGGGGTGAAAAAAATAGCGCTGGTTTTGGTTGTGTTGAACAAATTTAAATATCTTGGCCTGAATATAAAAATTTGTTTTTTGATCAACAATAAATATTTTTTTGATCAATCAATATCAATTTAATTATATGATTGCAAAAAACAAATACGTATTCAATTCCCTTTCGACAAAACAAAGCCACCCTTTTTGTTAAAGGTAAAATATAACAAAAGGTAACAATTATTATGGAAAGAATTATTAAAAAAATATAAATCAAGAGCAAAGAGATTTTTTAAAGGCTCTTGCTGATAAAGAAATTGAAATATTTACATTTTCAGACACAGAACGAAAAACAGGGGAATTATCCATCCTTATTCTGATATTTTATATATTTTATCAAGCCATTTTGTTTTATTAGCAATTGTTAAATTTGGCAGCCAGAGCCTGTAAGCTCTGTTCTATTGGCGGGATGAGATAATTCCGTATTCTTGTTTGGAGACAAGTTTTGTTCGTTGATTTTAAGGAAGCATTTGACAACACTATCAGCAATTTTGAGGGTTAATTGTCCGATATGTTTTAGTTTTGTCTTAACGTGTGATTGGCCGGAGGGAGAGAATTAATTATGGAAAATGAAGTAAAACAACAAGAGCAGATAAAACTGCCACAGGAGTTTCAGTCTCTTATCGCCGGTTTTTTTCCTAACACAAAATATTTTGACAGCCGGTTTGATCTTTTACAGGTTCAAATTGATGAATCAAGAAGAAACCAGGAACAGATCAAGGATCAGCTTAGGGATTTTAAGGGCGATACTGATAAGCGCTTTGAGCAGGCCAAAGATCAGCTTAAGGATTTTAAGGGCGATGCTGATAAGCGCTTTGAGCAGGTGGATAAGCATTTTGAGCAGGTGGATAAGCGTTTTGAGCAGGTGGATAAGCGTTTTGAGCAGATGGATAAGCGTTTTGAGCAGGTGGATAAGCGTTTTGAGCAGGTGGATCACAGGTTTCAGCGGCTTGAAGACAAAATAGACAATCTCATTGAACGTATTGATGTTAAGGTTGATAGCGGCTTAAAAGAAAACCGGAATCTGACTGTAAGACTTTTTACCTTTGCCCTCTCTTTTTCTCTTGTTGCTGTAGTTGGGATGTTTGGAAAACTTTTTGGGTTGTTTTAGGCGCTGGTAGGAAAAAATTATTAGTTAGGAACGTGGACGAAATAACTTCCCCAAGTAGGCGCACAGATTTGGGTCGAATTTGTTTGATCTCAGATCACAAAAGTTGATGGAATAGCTTACCTATTTCAATATTTTTGGGAGTCTTGTTCATTGATTTTAAGGAAGCATTTGACAACACTACCCGTATTTTTGAAGGAAATAGCTGATATGGACAAAATAGAACTTTTAAAACTTATTAACAAAGGCGAATCCAGCTTTGTGGAATTCAAAGCAGATACACCGGATATTAAAGCGGAAACAATTGGGGAGTATGTTGTCTGTTTTGCAAATTCAAAGGGCGGAAAAATTCTGCTCGGCGTCGAAGATGACGGAACAATAACAGGACTGAAAGGCAGGTTTTCCGAATACGGTAAATGGATATCAGACGCTGTTCAGGGCTGGGCACATCCAAATATTATTGTTGATTATGAGGAGGTGCCTGTAGAAGAAGATTTGCGGGTTGCCGTGATTACTGTGCCGATGAGTGTCGCCAAGCCGTATTCCAAACGCAAGGGGAAGGATGCAAAGGAGCGTTACTATATTCGCGATGTCACCAGTTGTCGGGAAACAGATAGAGAAGAACTAAGGCGTTTATTTCAAAGCTCAGGGATGATTCATTTTGAGGTGACGCCTGTGCCAAGGTCAAAACCGGAAGATTTGAATGAAACGCTGCTTGTGGAGTATTTCAGGCGGGTCAGAGATATCGGTTATGACGATAAGCCAAAATGGCTTCGGCTTTTAATTGACAATCAGATACTTTCTGAAGAACTTGGTGCTGTTAATTGTACTCTGGCAGGGCTTATTTTATTCGGCAAAAAGGATAGAGTTAAAAAATTAATTCCTCAAAGCGGTATTAGTGCTGTAGAATATGACTCTCCTGATGCGGATGTGGCGGGTCGTTTTCGCAAAGAAATCAATGGACCCCTGATTTCGTTGCGTGAAAACTCGGGAGTTATTGCTGAAGAAGGCATAATTGACCAGGCTGTAAATTTCGTTTTAAGGGTACGGTCAAAAGAAAAAATTGAAGGTACAAGACGCGTGACTGAATATGCTTATCCCCCTGAGGTTCTGCGTGAAGCCATTGTTAATGCCGTTGCCCACAGAGATTATACCATCGGTGGAACAAATATCGGCCTTTGGCTCTATCCTGACCGGTTTGAAATCGATAGTCCGGGCAATCTTCCAAACACTATCACAATAGAACGGATGAAAAGCGGCGCCCGCTATCACCGCAATCAAACGATTGTTGATTACCTGCGCGACATGAATTTTATCGAAGGCAGTGGCAGGGGTGTATCACGCAAAATCATCCGCGGTATGATTGAGCATAATGGCAAAGAGCCGGACTTTGAGCTAAGGGGCGAAGCATTAAGAGTTACTTTATATGCTTAAAAATATTGTAACCGTTCACGGTTGTTGGTTCACAGTTCACAGTTTTTTCAATGAACTATGCAATGATTGAAGCATTTGCCTGGTTCCCATGCTCCTGCGTGGGAACCCTCGCAGTATGCATTCCCACGCAGGAGCTATGGGAACGAAAAAGAAGATTCCCTGCACAGCACAGGCTACGGGCAATGCGCTCGCTATTGCGGTTCAACCGTGAACCGATAACTGTAAACCGTGAACGGTTACAAAATATTTATGGACATTAGGTTATGCAAAACCTGAATTTTACCGGCACCCAGATAAACTACTATTTTGTATGTCATCGCAAACTCTGGCTGTTTACAAAAGATATAAGATTTGAGGACGAAAACGAATATGTGCAATTGGGGCGGCTCATTGATGAAAATACCTATAAGCGGAATAAAAAGCAGATTGAGATCGGCAAAATTAAAATTGATTTCATTGATAACAATGGCGTGATCCATGAAATTAAAAAATCGAATAAAATTGAAAAGGCCCATATTCACCAGGTGAAATATTACATCCTTACATTAAAGAGAATGGGAGTTGAAAATATCACAGGTGAAATTGATTATCCAAAACTGAAGAAAAGGGAAACGGTATTGCTGACGCCTGAGGATGAAAAGGAATTCGAAAAGATTTTTTCAGATATTCGGGAAATTCTGGATAAACCAAAACCGCCTGCTATAATTAAAAAAACTATATGCAAGAAATGTGCTTACTTTGAATTCTGCTTTGCATAACCTGTATAAGGAATAACATGAAACAATCTTTATATCTTTTTTCAAATTGTACGATTAAAAGGAAAGACAACACCCTGATGTTTGATATCGACGGAACAAAAAAATTCCGTCCTGTTGAAGCGGTTTCTGATATTTTTCTTTTTGGTGAACATACCCTTAATACAAAGTTGCTGAATTTTTTGGGACAGCAGAAAATTCCTGTTCACATATTTAATTATTACGGATTTTACTCTGGTTCTTTTTTCCCAAGAGAACAATATCTTTCGGGACATGTCACAATCAGCCAGGCAAAGCATTATCTTGATAAGAAAAAAAGAATGCTTTTAGCCTATGAATTTTTGAATGCAGCAGCTTCAAACATTCTTACAAACCTGACATATTACAATAACAGAGGAAGGAATGTCGGTGAAAAGATTCTGCAGGTAAAAGAATTGAAAAAATCATTAAAAGCAGCAGATTCAATCTCATATTTAATGGGCATCGAAGGAAATATCAGGGAGTTGTATTATTCTGCTTTTAACGAAATTGTTCAAAATAAAATCGAATTTGAAAAACGTGTTAAAAGACCTCCTGACAATTTTATCAATTCACTGATTTCCTTTGGTAATTCCCTTATTTACACATCAATTCTGTCTGAAATTTACAGAACCCAGCTTAATCCTACTGTCAGTTTTCTCCATGAACCAGGATACAGGCGTTATTCCCTCGCGCTTGATATATCGGAAATTTTCAAACCTATCATCCTTGACAGAATGATCTTCACCATGATCAATAAAAATGAGTTGACTGAAAAAGATACGGAAAAAGACCTTAACTACTGCTATTTGAAAGATAAAGGCAGGAAGAACTTTTTAAGAAAATATGATGAAAGGCTGAAAACAACTGTTAAACATAAAAATCTTAATCGGCATGTTTCTTACAAAAGACTTATCCGGCTTGAGTGTTATAAAATCGTTAAACATATTATTGGTGAAGAAAAATACACAGGGTTTAAGATGTGGTGGTAATCATGTATGTGATCGCAATGTACGACATAAATACGGAAACAAAGGCTGGCAGGAGGAGGTTAAGGCAAATTTTTAAATTAATGAAAAAATATCTTATCCGAATTCAGAATTCTGTCTTTGAAGGAGAAATTACCAAAGCCAAATTTGAAGAAATGAAGTTAAAAGTTAACGATCTTATTGATAATACTATTGATTCAGTTATATTTTTCAAAAGTCGTGACATTAAATGGATGGATAAAGACATATGCGGCTTTGAAAAAGATGATACTGATAACTTTTTATGAAATATCTGCTCTTTGACAATTTGTAAAAAAACCGTCAATCTCCCTATGATTTTACATCATTGCAGGTTGACGGAAAAAACAGTTTGATTTATTAATGTAACTTATTATTTTTATATTATTTATTGGATGGCTTTTAATCAGACCAGAATGGAATTGAAACGAAAATTAATTTCAAGACTAAGTTCATTTGGCATCCGCTTTTAATCAGACCAGAATGGAATTGAAACTATAGTTTGTGCGAGCTGGATGAGAAATCAAAAGTCTTTTAATCAGACCAGAATGGAATTGAAACAATTTTATTTTGTATTGTTTTTTTTGTACGGTTAACTTTTAATCAGACCAGAATGGAATTGAAACATAATCAAGTCGATGTTCAGGAAGGTCATGTTGCCCCTTTTAATCAGACCAGAATGGAATTGAAACCCGATATGACGAGAACAAAGAAGCATTACATAGCGACTTTTAATCAGACCAGAATGGAATTGAAACATCACACAAAAATACCAGCCTGCAATTCGATCCAGCTTTTAATCAGACCAGAATGGAATTGAAACGGCGGAGAATCCTTCCGATCAAACTGGGGCGGGGATCTTTTAATCAGACCAGAATGGAATTGAAACAAAATATAGAGCCAGATATCTGTCTGAATTTAAACTCTTTTAATCAGACCAGAATGGAATTGAAACTGATTTATTGCCGGCCTCCATTTCTGCATTAAGCTCCTTTTAATCAGACCAGAATGGAATTGAAACCTGGGAACGGCAAATAAGAACGCCGTACACAGAGCTCTTTTAATCAGACCAGAATGGAATTGAAACTTATCTGCATCATCTCGAATCCTATTATGCTTTATGCTTTTAATCAGACCAGAATGGAATTGAAACTCTTGTGTCCCAGTGGAAAACTGCTGCTTCGCCTGTCTTTTAATCAGACCAGAATGGAATTGAAACGATGAATTTTTTTATATCCTGCTTTTCTTCTTCATCCTTTTAATCAGACCAGAATGGAATTGAAACCACGTTTAGCGGGGTATACAGGTACAGACAGAACGTCTTTTAATCAGACCAGAATGGAATTGAAACGTGTTCGACTTCCCAGACTTGTTTCAGTTCAGTGTGCTTTTAATCAGACCAGAATGGAATTGAAACTCGAGCTCCCTTTGTCCTCACGATTGGCGCTCCCACTTTTAATCAGACCAGAATGGAATTGAAACGCTGGCACTCCTTGCAGTCGCTCTCGAAGAGCGTGCCTTTTAATCAGACCAGAATGGAATTGAAACCGCTCACTGTAAAGATTTCCGACACTGTCAGCGTTGCTTTTAATCAGACCAGAATGGAATTGAAACTCGAGCTCAAAAATGGTAAAGGTGCCTGGACTCTGACTTTTAATCAGACCAGAATGGAATTGAAACTTGGTCCATTAATAATAGGCGTAGCTTTTTTAGCATCTTTTAATCAGACCAGAATGGAATTGAAACTCGAAAGCACCCCCTGACACAATCATTTCGCTAATTCTTTTAATCAGACCAGAATGGAATTGAAACAAATGGTGCTCCCGTTCGAGCTTGATATCCCTGCCCCTTTTAATCAGACCAGAATGGAATTGAAACACCCATTTATTCTTTTCAGAAGATTCAGAAGATAACTTTTAATCAGACCAGAATGGAATTGAAACAAACCCGCCAGCGCCGGCAAGGGAAAACAACAAACACTTTTAATCAGACCAGAATGGAATTGAAACAGAGATCGCTTCTGAGGGCTTTTCTTTCTTTTCGACTTTTAATCAGACCAGAATGGAATTGAAACTATCCCATGGCTTTTTCACTAACGACAAAGCCTGACTTTTAATCAGACCAGAATGGAATTGAAACATCGCAAATGACGCAGCTATGATTATTTGCGCTCTCCTTTTAATCAGACCAGAATGGAATTGAAACAGGCTAAACGAAACACGGATCCAGTTTGGTTACGGCTTTTAATCAGACCAGAATGGAATTGAAACGCATTTCGACACCCCATGTCGGTTTTCTTTACACCTCCTTTTAATCAGACCAGAATGGAATTGAAACCGGCCTTGTTTTACGCAGGCTCTCGTTAGGAGCTCGCTTTTAATCAGACCAGAATGGAATTGAAACCCGTGAAAATGACGCTTTCCCCCTCCTCTGAGTACTCTTTTAATCAGACCAGAATGGAATTGAAACGTCGCTCGTAATAAGCCCGCTCGTCTGCACACCATTCTTTTAATCAGACCAGAATGGAATTGAAACTTTTTTGTCTCCTTTTTTAGGTTGTTTTTTATCTGCTTTTAATCAGACCAGAATGGAATTGAAACTAGCTGTGAGTTTATTGTAGCTGTTTTATTGAGCGCCTTTTAATCAGACCAGAATGGAATTGAAACCGACGACTCTATGAGCGACTAACAGATCGCAAATTACTTTTAATCAGACCAGAATGGAATTGAAACCAAATTGTCAGCGAATTGTGGCTGATAATCATTAAACTTTTAATCAGACCAGAATGGAATTGAAACCGTTAAACCTAACTGCCTGGTTTTAATGATGATCAGCTTTTAATCAGACCAGAATGGAATTGAAACAGCTCGGTCGCCTTGGATAGATCAAGTTGTGCCTGACTTTTAATCAGACCAGAATGGAATTGAAACAGGAACGCAAATAGTATAAAATCGAGGTATTTACCTTCTTTTAATCAGACCAGAATGGAATTGAAACTTAGCCCAAAGCTGAAAGTGGCTACAAGTGGAGGAGCTTTTAATCAGACCAGAATGGAATTGAAACAACCTTCTTCTGTGATCCTGAGATACCCTCGAACATCTTTTAATCAGACCAGAATGGAATTGAAACCGGGGAACGACCTCGGCAGGTATTGGCGTTTGGACGCTTTTAATCAGGCCAGAATGGAAGAGCATATCAGGTTTTGTTTGGAAGTGTATCAAACAAAATCGTTCAAAATACGAAAGATTGCACTGTGTGGGTGGTTGAATGAGCTCATCTGTTGCCATAGAAAAGATAGGAATAATAGGTGGGGGGATAGGTGGTCTGTTTTTAACCTCATATATTGTCCAAAACTGGCCTGACTATCCGGATATATACCTGTTTGACCCAAGATTTGATGAAAGGGGAGAAGCACGCACCAGCCGTACGTCAGGGTTTGTTTATCAAGGCTGGGCCGGTTCATACGGTATCCCGCACGTTGATCCTTCAATCGTTGTGCATAAAATTTATACAATAACATTTCATAAAGGTTCTAAAAGTGTCGAGATTTCTGACCCGCTTGGACGAAAGATTTGTATAATAAACCGCAATCCTGTCTGGATGAATGGAAGGTTAATTCCAAGCATATATCAGCATATACGGACATATATCTCCAAGTATGAAAGAATACATTTTCTTCCTTTCAGAGTGAATGATATTTATTTCCCTCATGGCCAGGGTTCGAACGGAAATTTTAAAATCCTGTGTAATGATTATGACGGAAAAAAGCATCAGATAGACGTGAACGGAGTTGTTTTTACTACACTGCCATCTAAAATAAAGGAAATACTATCGAAAAAAATTGGATACAGGCCTCCAAAAACATGGCCTGGAGCTGTTTTTGATGTTTATCTTAAAAAAGAGGAATGGCTCCCAAAGTACCAGACACTCCATAAATTTTTTGTTGGTGGCGGGAAAATTCATACAATAGATTTGATACCAAAACGTGATACGCTTACGATCATGGCTTTAGGAAAAGGCGCTACAATGCCGGTTTTATACGAGCATATTGATAAGAATCCTGATATACAAAGATGCTTGCCTGAGCATTGGAGAACCCGCATAGTTGAAGGCAGTGCAGGCACCCTTAATATACCTGTCACTTCAGCAAAAAATGCCGTATCAGATGGTATAGCATGTCTTGGAGGGCATGTATTTGGAGCGCTGTTAATTAACGGCGGACTTTATACCAATTTATGGGCAGCAGAATTTCTGGCTAAAGCAATTAAAAAAAGGGGTTTTCATAAAAAGGGTCTTGAAAGGCTTTATTTTGCAAAATTGAAAAAGATTCTCTGTTTTCAGAACTTAATCGGAAAGACAATTTATATGCTGACAGACAGTTTTCTTCTTCCTTCTACTATCATATCTTACTTTCTTTTTCGTAAATTTGTAAAAGAAAAAGAACTTGCTCCTGAAAAAAGGATATTGACGAGGTTTGCATGGGATCTCTTGATTGGAGAGGAGTCTTTTTCGCAGGTATTGATTAGGTTTTTAAGGGGATTATCAATATAAAACTGAAAAGTGGTCAAACATTTTTTTTGACCGGATATACGGGATGATGAGTAAGGATTATTTATGAACTTTATAGCTGTAATTATTCTGATAACTATTATTGTTGACTTTGTATTGAATGGACTGGCTGATATACTGAATCTAAAGGGTTTAAAAACCGATCTCCCGGAATCGTTCAAGGGTTATTATGACGCAGACAGTTACCGCAAGTCTCAGGAATATCTGCATGTTAATACAAAATTCGGATGGATTACATCCTCCTTTAATATGTTATTAATCCTGGTATTCTGGTTCGGGAAAGGCTTTCCAATATTAGATCAATGGGTACGATCCTGGAATTTTGGATATATCATGACAGGCCTGTTATACACAGGCTTATTACTTTTATTTAAAGCAATCTTATCATTGCCTTTCAGCATTTATTCTACATTTGTTATTGAAGAGCGTTTTGGGTTTAATAAGACTAAATGGTCCACATTTATAATGGACATAGTAAAAGGATTTTTGTTATCAGTCCTGCTTGGCGCACCTCTTCTGGCAGGCATACTTGCTTTTTTTGAATATGCCGGGGCAAATGCCTGGCTGTATTGCTGGATAGCAGTAACAATATTTATGCTTATTATTCAATTTATTGCACCAACATGGATTATGCCTCTTTTTAACAAATTTAATCCTCTTGAAGATGGAGACCTGAAAAATGCTATCATGTCATATGCGCGTTCTATAAAATTCTCCCTTGAAAATGTTTTTGTAATGGATGGCTCTAAACGTTCTGCCAAGTCTAATGCTTTTTTCACAGGTTTTGGCAAGCACAAGCGGATTGTTTTGTTTGATACATTAATTAAACAGCACACTGTGAATGAGCTGGTGGCAGTGCTTGCACATGAAATGGGCCATTTTAAGAAAAAGCATATATTGCAGACAATGATTATCGGCATTGTTCAACTGGGAATAATGTTTTTTTTGTTGTCTGTTTTTGTTTCCTATCAGGGACTTTTTGATGCATTTTACATGGAACAAAAATCTGTTTATGCAGGACTTATTTTTTTTAGCATGTTTTACTCACCCATTGAATTTTTTGCAGGAATTTTAATGCAAATGCTTTCCCGTAAAAATGAATATGAGGCAGATAGATTTGCTGTAGAAACCACTCAAGATCCCCAATCCATGGCTGATGCATTAAAAAAACTTTCGGTTAACAATCTTTCTAATCTTCTACCGCATCCGTTTTATGTTTTTTTAAACTATTCTCATCCACCGGTTTTGGAAAGAATTGAAGAAATTATGACAGCAGGGATTAGGGATTAGAGAGCCATTGCAGGCAAACCAAATGATATTTTTGAATGGATAGATCATAGGAGTTACTGATGGGCCAAAAAAATATTAAAATGATTTCATGGAATGTTAATGGCCTTAGAGCTGTGATAAAGAAGGATTTTCATAAATCTTTAAAGAATATGGATGCAGACATTGTTGCTTTACAGGAAACAAAGCTTCAGGAACCTCAGCTTACTGAAAAAATGAAGAATATTGATGACTATGAATCATACTGGTCTTTTTCCACTGTCAAGAAAGGATACAGCGGTGTTGGTGTTTATACAAGGATAAAACCCAGGAATATTAAATATGGTATCGGTGTATCAAAATATGATGATGAGGGGCGTATTATTGAACTGGATTTTAAAAACTTCATTTTTTTTAATATATATTTCCCAAACGGACAAATGAGCGAGGAAAGACTTCAGTACAAACTTTATTTTTACAGAAATTTTTTTGAATATATTGATGCTTATAAGGATAAAGGGAAATGCTTGATAATCACCGGAGATTACAATACCGCTCATAATGAGATTGATTTGAAACACCCGAAGGCAAATGAAAAAAGATCCGGCTTTCTGAGGATTGAACGTGACTGGATGGATAGAATAATTAATAACGGCTATATTGATACGTTCAGATATTTATATCCGGATAGAGTAAAATATTCATGGTGGACATACAGGTTCAATGCCAGAGCTAACAATGCAGGTTGGCGTATTGATTACTTCTTTGTAACGCAAAATATTATTGATAAAGGATGGCTCAGGCAAGCATTTATTGATAACGATGTCTATGGATCTGATCACTGCCCTGTCGGCATTGATTTGAAGATTGATTCGCTATAGACTTTCAGATAAATAATGTAAATATTCGGTTAACCCTTTATGCTTTAATTTCAATATGTTAAAAAAGGAAAAATCCGAGTAAAAAATATAACCCACCTGATTATCTGTATAAGAATTATGGTGTGGAGGGGCAAACAATGAAATTCCCGTACGGTATATCTGACTTTAGAAAGGTTAATACGCAGGGCTATTTTTATTGTGACAGGACAGATAAGATCCCTTTGCTTGAAAAATCGGATTTTCAACTGTTCATCCGTCCCAGACGTTTTGGCAAGAGCCTTGTTCTTTCCATGCTGGAGAATTACTATGATGTGGCAAAAAAGGATGAATTTGAAAAGATTTTTGGAGATTTAAAAATCGGGAAGAATCCTACTGATCTGCGTAATTCATATTTTATTCTGAAATTCGATTTTTCATGTGTTGATCCCACCGGCAGCGCTGAAGATGTGAAAAAGGCTCTGTTCAATCATATTAATGCATGTATTGAAGAGTTTTATGATTTTTATAATTATAAAGGCTATGAATTGCCTCAAATAAAGATTAATTTTGATGATGCCCTGTATTCATTGAAATCACTTATTAGTTCGGTCCGCAGAACTCCATACCCTGTTTATCTTCTGATAGATGAATATGATAATTTTGCCAATACAATGATGATGGGCGTGCAGCGCTCTGAAGGCAGATATGAGGCTCTTGTGCATGAAGAAGGACCATTGAGAACTTTTTTCAAGGCAATAAAAGCCTCCACTTCAGGCTCCATGTTAGATCGTGTGTTTATTACAGGAGTTTCACCTGTGGTGATGAGCGATATCACAAGCGGTTATAATATTGCAAAAAACATATATTTTGAACCTGAGTTTAATGACCTGTGCGGGTTCAGACATACTGAACTTGAAGATGTGATTACAAGGATTGTTGATGAATGCGGTTTTGAAAAGAAAAAAATTCAAGAGGCTCTTGATTTAATGCAGACTTATTACAATGGGTATAGTTTCTCCCATACAGCAGATGAGTCTGTTTATAACCCGACTTTGGCAATATATTTTCTGGAACAGTTTGAAAAATCGTGCTCCTACCCCAGAGAGATGCTGGATACCAACCTTGCCGTGGATGATGCAAAGCTTGAGTATATTGCCCAGGTACCCAGAGGAAGAGATCTTCTTATGAATTTGATGGAAAAGGATCAGCGAGTTGTTGCATCAAGAATCAGCAAACGTTTCGGCATTAAGGATATGCTCACAGACAAATCTCGCGACAATACATTCCTGGTATCTTTTCTCTATTATTTTGGGGTACTGACCATTGTCGGTGACACCGAAAATCTGAAGGTTATTTTAAAAGTTCCCAATTTAGTTATGCTGGGTCTTTATGTGGAACGGATTCAGAAGATGCTTCTGCCTGAACCTGAGGACAGGGATGATGGCAGGGATGTTGCGGAACTGGTCTATCAAAAAGGGGATATGGCTCCTTTGTGCAGATTCATGGAGGATAGATATTTCAAGGTTTTTCATAACAGGGATTACAGATGGGCCAATGAATTAACTGTAAAGACTGCTTT
>JABZFQ010000211.1 GCA_014237365.1 Desulfobacteraceae bacterium
ATGCGCTTGAGATGGACTGGGCAAAGCCGTGCCGCTTTTGAAAGGCAGCATTTGACCGGTAGTTTTTACCTTTGTCATAGTTTTTCGGTTATCGTTGCCCAGCCACTCAGCTTTACGTTCGGCTGGAGACAAATACAGTAAAACACAACTGACGGACAAAAATAATGGAATTAGAAGTTGGAGATTCAGTAATTGTAAAGACTGGTGTCGTAGATCCGGATTTCGGGTTTGATATTGGTGGCTGGCAGGGACGCGTAAAGGAAGTGGACGATGACGATATGGTCTTTATTGCATGGGATAGCGTCACCTTACAGCAAATGGGGCTTGATCTGATCATCAGGTGCGAAAACGAAAATCTTGATTGGCAAGTCATGACTCTGTGGCAAACCGAAGTGGAAAAGACCATGAGCCGAGATTCGAAGAAGGATGTCATATCAGCCACGAGTGTCTTGAAATTGGAAATTATTGACGATCCAAGGTTCAACGCTTACCAATAGCATATAGCCGTCCTTGTTACTCTGCGGCGGATCATCCCGACCTTCGGCATTAATAATAAAACGGAAATGAAACGTGCAAAACATCAAGTGGTCAAAAACGGAAAAAAAGATAGCAAGACATGCATTTGATAAAGCTTATAAGCGTGAGATGAAACATATTGAGAATGAGGTGCGCGAATTACTTGATAAGAGTGAAGATGTCTGGTCTGTTTGGCACATCCATGATTTCCTGACAAAGAAGAGAAAAGAAACCGATCAAAAATATGACTATAGATACTCCGTCCTAATCACTGTTTTCAGCCATTTGTGCGCCGAGGGATGGCTGCTACTTGATGATTTGAAGGGATAAGATGAGGATAAGATCGAAAGAATCAAAACTATTTCTAAAATGATTTATGAGTAAGCCCATAGTCAACCCAAATAAAAACATAAATGCAAAGCTGCAGCATTTTATCAGGCAGAAAATATGTACGGTGTTACTTGGACATCCAAGCAAATTTTAAAAATTATCGAAAAACCGAGAAGAGCCGAACAAACGCATTGACTCTGACCGGGAAAGCCAAGGCGTTTTTCGCTTTTGCCAATTCAGTGATAAAATTCGCTTTTGCATAGGCCGTGTTGGCTTTCCCGGCCGGTCATGCGTGACGTTAGCCTCTTGAGAAAATGAACAATGAAATGAATACAAACATAATGAAAATAACAGACGGTTGGGATCTCGGATATGTCTTAGATTGGCATGTAAAAAGTAGTGAATATTTAGGCGATAATGAGTTTGGAAAACCAATGTTCGATACCAAAAGAACAGAAATCGGCGAGGCTCTTTTTCAGCTTAAATACAGACAAGATCAATCGAAAATCGAGCCTCTTGCAGAAACAATGGCTGTAACCTTAAAATCAGTTTTTCAAACAGCATCGTTTGTTATCCCGCTACCTCCGTCAAAAAATCGTGACATTCAGCCTGCTATCGAGTTGGCTAAAAGAGTTTCAGAGAAAATGAATCTTCCTTTCTTTGAAAACATCTTATTGAAGAGAGGAACAACCCTTCAGATGAAAGATATTGGAACAACAGAAGAAAGAGTAGATGCATTAATGGGGTGTTTTTGTATAAACGATGCGATAACAAATAGCGGTTACTGGGATCTTCTTGTAATTGACGATTTATATTCTTCCGGTTCATCTCTGTCAGCTGCAACTCAAGTTTTGAGAAGTTATAAAAAAGTCGGTAAAATCTTTGTAGCAGCATTTTCGAGGACAAAGTGATGAAGAAAATATTTATATCAGGTTCAATGGGAATAAAAAGAATTGATAAAAAGGTAAAGGAAAGAATTGATAATATCATAACTTCAAACTTTCCGATTTTGCTTGGAGATGCAAGCGGAGTGGACACTTCAATCCAAGAATTGATTAAATCAAAAGAATATAAAGAAGTCACTGTTTATTGTAGTGGAAACCACGTCAGAAATAATATTGGAAGATGGAAGGTCAGAAAAATCATGACTGATTATAAAGAGAATACAAGGCATTTTTTTACTGCCAAAGACATTCAAATGGCGAAAGAATGTGACTACGGACTTATGGTCTGGGATTCAAAAAGTACTGGAACATTGAGTAATGTTTATGAATTATTGAGTCAGGGCAAGAAATCTTTGGTTTTTGTGAATAAACTGAAATCATTTATTAAAGTTACTGATGTTGATGAATTTGAAGAATTAGCAGCAGTTATGAATAGTAGTGCTTTTGAAAAAGCAGACAAAAAGATTCAATTAAGAAAAAAGATTCAAGGATTGAAATGCAGACAGATGGACATGTTTGAGGCTAACCCAACGCTCCAGCGGATTCAAGGGGCTTCGCTTCGCTCCGCCCCTTGAACCGCTGAGCTTAGCAAGGAGGAAAAAATGAAAAGTCGTTTTATGCAGAGAATCATCCTAAGTGTTTTTATTTGTGTTTTGTCGCCCTTTATTATGGGTATGGGGGTAGGCGGGCATTCCTCTGGTTCTGGCGGTGGTGGTTTTGGAGCATTTGTCCCGTTGATAATACTTTTAATTATCCTTCTTATTCCCGTTATAAAGGCATATAATGCTGCCAAAGAAGCTGAAAAGTTTAAAACACTAGTGTTTGTGACGACATTTTATGAATATTTGGGGTGGATTCTATGTTTTACAATTATAGGTATCCCGATAGGGCTTGTGTTAGTTCTTGCGTCGCAACTATCCAATGTTTTAATAAAAATTGAAGCTAACACCAGCGGCACATTAACATTATTGAAATCCCGTCAAGAAAATCATGATTAAAAACCTGTTTATTTGCATTTGCCATTTTAGTTGCTAACCATCGGATTAAGACTGACCGAAAAAGCCATGCCGATTTTTCACCTTTTTTAGAAAGGCTTTGTAAAACGTGCCGTTAGCGGTGTTCATCATTGGCTTTTTCGTCAGCTTATCCGAAACGTTATATTAAGCCTGGAGGCAGGAAAGGCCGTGCGTTTGACACGAATTAAGCAATTTGCTACAGTCTGGGAAAAAAGGAGGTTCTCCAATGATGATGCCAGATGCGTTGAAAACTGC
>JABZFQ010000150.1 GCA_014237365.1 Desulfobacteraceae bacterium
GTGTTGAGGCGCCCGTATGGCAAGGCGCGAAAGCGCAGGAATATCAGGATATTCCGAACTTTTGCAACGCAGCCATGCGGGATGCATCGGCGCTTAAAATGTGAAGTTATTTTTGTGCGGGCCCTAAGGAGGAAAAAAATTGAATAAAACCATTCTGGTGATTATTGATGGATGCCGTTCAGACGGGTTGGAGCAGGCAAAAACGCCAAATATCGATTATATGATCGAAAACGGTACGCACACCTTGAAAGCCCAAACAGTGACCCCATCCATTACTTTGCCTGCCCATTTCAGTATCTTTACGTCTCTGCCGCCAACAGTGCATAATGTGCTTGCCAATACCGTATCTCCCGATCCGTCATCCACAGCAAGAAGCATCATAGATGTGGCAAAAGATTTTGGCAAAACGACCGCGGCTTTTTACTCCTGGGAGCACCTTAGAAATCTTTCAGCGCCCGGGTCTCTTGACCACTCATATTTTATTAACAGCGGTTCTATAGAAAATCTCGATCTTGAGGTGGCACAGGCTGCCGCTGGTTGCCTGAAATCCTGCTGTCCCGACTTTTGTTTTATTTATCTCGAAGGAACCGATATTGCCGGACACAGGTCGGGCTTTATGTCAACCGAGTACCTTGATGCCATCGAGACTGCGGATACAGCGCTTGGCATTATTTTAAATGAGCTGAAAAAAGTAAATCCGTCGAACCGTCACAGTATCATACTACACAGTGATCATGGCGGCATCGATCATCATCATACGGAAAATACGCCAGAGGTAATGACTGTCCCATGGATTGCATTCGGCCCAGAAGTGAGACAAAAACACATAATTACAGACAAAGTAAATATTATTGACACAGCGCCGACTCTTGCCGGTTTAATGGATATCCCTTCGCACTATACATGGCAAGGCAGGGCTATAAGTGAAATATTCAAACCGAACGTTTTTGAAATGGTTCAGCCTGAGTTTTTGCGCTCTGAATTTGACTGTGACCACTTTGCTTATTGCAATTGATAAGGAACGAGGACGAAATAACTTCCCCAAGTAGGCGCATAGATTTGGGTCAAATTTGTTTGATCTCCAATCACAAAAGTTGATGGAATAGCTGACTATTTTGATATTTTTGGGATTTGAGATCGTGCAAAGGTGGTCTGAAGCTATGATGCATAGTTGGGGAAGTTATTTCGTCCTCGTTCCTAATGTTAAAATAAACAAAAGAGGACAAACGAGTTATGAAATATCATATAGTAAAGGACGACGATTTTTTTATTGTAAAAATCTCAGGTCAACCCAAAAAGAATGAGGCCCTTCAGGTCAAAAGTATCCTTTCCTCTTCTCTAAAGGAAAGAGGCATAAGAGTAATTATGGATTTCAAGGAGTTAGAGAAGTTTGAACCAATCACCCTTCTGGAGGTTTTAAACGGTATGAGAAAGGAGATTGACCTTTCAGGAGGATGCTTGAAATTATGTTCCTTGAAGCTGAAGATACTAAACTATTTTAAGGAAAATCGTATGGATCAGTTCTTTAAGATTTATGAGGATGAAGAAGGCGCAAAAAAGAGTGAATGGAGGAATTATGGTAAAAGATGACCTGATAATAGAATTGCAGCCCAACATTTTTCGGATCAAGGGAGAGGATACCAGCAGCCACAGCTACCTGATCAGGGGAGATTATAAAAATGTTCTCATTGATTCAGGAGTGGATAAAAATTTCTCAAAATTACAAAAATCCTTACTTACGCTGCGTCTCAAGATCAGGGATATTGATATAGTAATCAATACCCACGAACACTTTGATCATATTGGATCCAATCGTTATTTCCAGAATTATTCCCTGATTGCCGCCCATCGCTTTGCGGCTACCAAGATTACAGTAGAAGATAGATATGTTACCATGTATAAATCCGGCGATCTTAACGAGCCATCCCTTAAAGTTCATCTCTGGCTGGAAAACAGATTTCGATTTGATCTCGGGAATTACATTCTGGAAGTAATGCATACACCCGGGCATACTTCCGGTTCAATTTGCATTTATGAATTTACCCGAAAGATCCTTTTTACAGGGGATACCCTATTTGCCGGAGGCACACTTTCCTATATTGGCGAGTCTGGAAGTGTAGGCGATTATATCAATTCAATCAATCTGTTGGAGACAAAAAAAATAAACGAGCTCTATCCGGGACACGGAAAGATCTCAAGGAGTCCGGAAGAGGATATGCAAAAGGCTATTCTGAATGCCAGGGCGCTTTTGAGGGACGAAGAGGGGGTAGAGATTACCAATTTTCGAGATGTCCCTGATAGTTAGGAACGGGGGACAAAACAACCTTCTTAAAGCGGAACACTTTTCGCTATGCGGAGTATCCACTTGATCCAGGTGACCACAACATATAGTTTGTTGGTCAATGGCAAGCAAACGCTTTTAGGCGGTTGGCCAAAATAAATCATCCAAAAATTCTGTGTAAATCATGCACATGCTGGATTGATATCGACGAAGTACTTCCCGAGCTTAGGGTGCCGTAAAATGCGTTGCTCATAATTTTGCATTTCATCCTTTGTGAGTTTTATTCCGGAATCATATTTTTCTTCAACCATTTCAATAGTTGGCATATTTCCTTTCCATGACATTGTCGACGCAAGTCCCAAAACTTTTTCCTCGCTATCAAGCAACTCGCCATTCCAGTGATTTTCCAGTCTTCCCCAAACTCGTTCAATTGGGTTGTACTTGCTGTGATATGGAGGGTAGTAGGCTAATTTTACATGGAGAGCATTATTGTATGCAAAATCTACGATACGTTTGAGGAACTGAGTTCGCCGACTATTGTTCTCTGGCCCATTGTCCAAATTTAGAACCAATGTGTTGATTTGGTATTTGTTTTTGAGTTTTACCCAAAGGATTTCAAGAGTATCGACAATAAAGTCTGCCGTGATCTTACTTTTTGAGAAAAAAAGTGCGTGTCATCATATTCGGGGAGAAAAAAACCGAAAAGCCCAAGGATAACATCTGGATCAAAGTCATGGTCTATTCCCTCTTTATGTTGACGGCTATATCCTCCTCGAGAAGCACCTGATTAAAGATGTCATTGGTCTCTGGAATTTTTTTGATGGGTTTGGTTTTGGTTACTTTCCGAGGCCAGTACTCCAGAACATCCAGTTTTCTACTGATCGTGCGCAAATGAGGCATGGCTTCATGGTCATATCCATAATCTTCCATCAATAGATTTCGTACAGTATTGGCCGTGATGGGACGATAAAGACGACGAGTGTGAAAGGTTGGATCTGTTTGACATCTTGGCTCAACGATAGTCTTAATATCTGCAAGCAGGTTCGGGAAATGCTCTTCAGCTTTTTTACGTCCTCGATTCGAGAATCTTTCCTCGGCAGGAATACCAGATATTAGCTCCTGCTGCCCTTTTCGGATGGTTCCACGGTTCCATCGCAAGTTGTCTTCGGCCCAACTCTGTCCGCCATAACCATAAGCTTCAATAGTTTGAGCTATGAAGATACGTTTTGAATTTCCTTTGAGTGAGTCCGCCGCTTTCCTCAAAAGATTCTCAATATCCTTTGGTTTCAGCGAACTCTCTGGCTGGCCCAAAAATTCTCCTTCCCCACATAAATGTTCAAGATAGACTTGAAGAATCTTCTTTACAAGATGTGTGTCACCTTTTTTTTTAACAAGCCATGATGCTCCAGCAATCGTTCAACCATCGTAATGGAAATACCATTCTGCTCTTTGTTAATTGTTTTTACGAGTTCCTCAATAGTTGCCTTTGGATTCTTGAGTAGTGAGACTAAAATGGTTACAGCATGCGTGTCTGAGGGAAAAGTAGACAATGGCTGGTCTGTAAAGAACAGAAATACACTAACACCCCATCACATTTCTCCCTTTTCAGGCGCAGATCAACACGAAACTGAGACATGAAAGAATGAGCATTAACGCTCAGTACCTCACCTAATTCAGAGGCAGTCAAGCCAGCAGGGGAACGGGCAACCAAATGAACAACTGTTTCTTTGAGATTTCCAAATCTAGAAAAACCGATATCATTATATTTCCAAATTCCAAATGAATCGAAATGAGCTATAGCCGGGAGAGAAAAGTATTTCCCATTATGATTATAACTACGAAGACCACCCCACTTAGAAAGGTATCTCTGTACGGAGCGTTGTGAACAGGACAGAAGTACCTCCAATTGGGAGAGTGTAATTACCTGGGCAGAAATAAAGTGGCGCATCGCCTTATCGAGGAGTTTTTTTTTGACCATATCCGCAATCCTGATTTTGTCATAATATATGATATATGCCAGAACATATATCACGACAAAACTATAATTGTCAAGCACAACCAATTGAAAAAGCATAGTTTTTCGGTAACCAATAAAATCATCATCCCTATACTATGACAAAAACACCTGCAGGAATATATATTGTCAAGCCAGGATTGGCCTGGTATCGTTGATATTTATTGAAAATAGGTGAGTTTTTGATTTGTCGGCTATGCTGAAATAGATCGGTGGGGCGGCAAAAAAAACGATTGTTTTGGATGATTATTTTTGTCCAACTGCCTAGGCTTCCGTTTATTGTGGTTGAGGAGAAACCAAGTGCGCTTTCGAGGGTAATGTTGTTCACTTGGGGCCATACGATATTCTCATAATATATCCCCTCCTCCACGAGCACTTTGTACCCTCAATGGCAGCATTAAGCCCAGCCTGTATACTTGGGTAATGCTCAGGAACTTTGATTGTACCAACATCGGCAATGGTGAGACTTAAGCTCAGAATAAAAGCCATGGTAAAGACAAGGAAAATGCCCCTTCTTGTTGATTTCATGGTATCCTCCATTTAGGTTAAATTTCGTTGAGAAACGCATTATTACACAATCACTGAATCTTTCTAACTTTACAAACATTAAATTGCCATTGTGTTTACCCCCCCTTCCATTTTCTGGCAAAAAAGCGGCTTAACCAGTTATTATATAGTTTTTGACTATTCCCATAGATTTCATGATCGTTGTCCAAAAATTAGCAAAAAACAATTTTTCTAACTGTATATTTCAACAATTTGGATATTAAACAGAAAATTGGATAACCCCATTGAAGGCTATCTCGCCATACGTTTTAAAGTATAGATAACTTGCCAAAATCGAAACTCATGCGAGTTGCAACTATGTTTTGATATCCGAATAAAACTAATACTACTTTTTCTCGGACAGCCCAACGCCGAAAATGAGCAGACACAAAAGCCGGATCAATATTTGGATTCAGGAAAAAGCGGCTCGGCTTTTGTGATCTGCTCCATTTTTTTGTTCTGCCACCGTTTCAAGTTAAATTATACACCAATTCTATAATTAAGAAGATGAGGGGATTTATTGAGAAGTTCCAGTAATACTTTTGTTGATCCTGTTGGGACTCTTTTCCCTTGCTCCCATTGCTTGACAGATGATGAACTGACATTTAACAATTTAGCAAATACAGCTTGACTCAGATTCGTTTTTTTTCTAATTCCTTTAATTTCTGCAGATGTTATTACAATATCTGGAATTTTAACCCCGAGCGAATTGAGTTCTTTTTTTGTAAACGATGATTGAAACCCAGAGTCAAGCATATCCTGAATAGTTGTTCCAATTGCTTCTTTTATTGATTTTCTCATTCTATATCCTCCAACTCAAATAATACTTTTTGTGATATTGCCGTTTCAAGTTGTTTAGAATTTAATGATAAAAGATCGTCTCCCAATTTCTTGAAATACTGCAACTCATTTTTATCAATATTTTCCTTTTCATTTTTCCCAAATCCAAATAGGAAAATAGCCCTATCATCCGCCTTGAAGAGAATTATTGTTCTAAAACCTGAACTTTTTCCACCATATTCACGCTTAACACGAACTTTGAACAAATGGTGACCTAAATCAGCCGTTGATAGCCTTGCTTCTAAAGCATTGATTACATCAAGCAGATTTTGATTGCTCAATTTGACCTTTTTAGACCATTTTTTGAACCATTTAGTTGAAAGTTTCTTCATAAATTAAACTATACTTCATTGTGATATAGTTTTCAAGGTATATTTTTCTATTATTGTTAGGATTAAGGGCAGAACGTGCGAGTCACCTGCACCAAAAGCAATAAGAACTTGGCAAAAGCGATGTTTTGCTCCGAAATAGCTAAAGAAAAAAACGCCCAGGCTTTTGGTGTCAGGTACACTGGCTGGTTCGACACTTCTCGGTTTTTCGATATTCCTTAAAACTATTTCACTGCCGTACACTTTTTTAACTATCTGTTAATATTGCCAAATATGATATTTTGGGGGACTAAATATCTTACAATGCAATGACTTTTTATCTGATTTGCAGTAAAAATTTACTCAAGAATTACTGAATTTCAGTCAAAGGGACTATTTGAACTGCCAGGGTTTCCCTGTAAACCGCAAACGTGTTCAACGACTGATGCGTTTAATGGGTATTGAATCAGTGGCTCCAAAACCGAATACAAGCAAGCCACGCAGAGAGCATAAGGTGTATCCA
>JABZFQ010000191.1 GCA_014237365.1 Desulfobacteraceae bacterium
AAACCGTACATCTTGAAATGCTATTGACATAAAAGAGCTTGATGGGCTAATTAAAACTGATTAAAAAATAAGAAAAAAGTCCAATGTTGCCTAACCTGAATTTTAACTGCGTGGTTCGTGCGAGTCACCTGCGCCAAAAGCTAATGATGACTTGGCAAATGCAACGTTTTGCCCTGAAATTGCTAAAGAAAAAAACGCGCGGGCTTTTGGTGTCAGGTGCACTGGCTGGTTAGGCGACGCGCTACTCAACGACTTTTTCCATGTGGCAAAGCTATACAGACGTTCCTGGCTCTGCCTTCGTGCTATGCAACACAAGAGTTAAAGGCAACACAATAACCAAGTTATTTACTTATTTATGGATGTCCCTCCTGCCCTCCTGCCATTCCTCGACATATAATATGATGCAATGCTCCCAGTGCGTCAATTCTTGCTTTTCTTGGCATAAATAATCACATACCACACTTTAATATGTTACGCAACGCATATTTTCATGGGCGTCCCTCCTGCTTCCGTCCCTCCTGCTTCCCTCCTGCTTCCTGGGCGTCCCTCCTTTCCCCATACTGGGAGACAGCGATTTTGTCGAGAGGGTGCTATGCGGTGCGACAGAAAAGATGGAACGCAGGTACCAGCTTGAAGCAATGGGATACGACTTTAACACAATTGTTGAAAGGATTTCCAGGATATTTAAAATAGCAGTCAAATATATATTATCGCCAGGCAAACAACCGGAACGCGTCACGGCCCGCAGTGTTTTAGCTTATTGGGCTGTCAGGGAATTGGGTATTTCAGGGACTAACATAGGGAAAAGATTGCGTATAAGCCAGTCAGCGGTAAGCAGGGCAGTACAAAGAGGTGAACAATTGGTTTCAGAGCATCGATTATTTCTATACGATACACGAAACGCATAATTGTATGGGCGTCCCCCTATTCCCCTATTCCCCTCATGCAATATCTCCCGGCCCGAAAAATTGCTGCCCATCGGTACTCATGCAAATTGTCGACTAATGTATATGGTTTGAAAAAGGCAAATCTATTTTTTCATAGTGAGACATAGAAAAACCGGACAAAATAATTAACACCTGATACTGCTGGCTGTTTTAAAAAAACCGTTATTTTTTTAAAAAAAGGGTTGACATCTTTCGCCTTAAGGTAGCGCATGGTTGGGCATTATTTCTTTCCTGAGTTGAATTGAATTACTTTTTCCCAATGAATTGCTCCGGTTGAATCGCAAAACATTTCCATAAATTCAAGGGAAAACTTATTGACAACCTTGCTGTATTCTTCAAGAAATTGATCGTTTTTCTCTTTTGCTTGATGCCCAAGAGGTTCGATAATTTCAGTATATAAATTGTCGTTGCCAGAAACAAAGGCCCAAAATCTTTGCCCGCATAATTTCAGGTATTCGCCTTTGTCGGGATTGTTGTCTTTGCCATAACAACAACCATTTACTGCAATAACATTGAGAGATGAAGCAATATTGCTTCCCAAAATACGCTTGGCCTTGCGAAAATTATCCTTCATTTTCTTGATCTGGCTTGAATTACCCCAGTTTGGCCCAGATTTAATGGAAACAATGTATTTAGCGCTATCTTTTTCAAGTTCTAAGTCAATTCCTTCGGCAGATGATTTGCTGCCATGATAAACATAGTTGCAAATATAAATTGCTAATCCTTCAAGAAAGCCACCGAATAATGTTTCTTCTTGTGAGGATAAATGAGCATCAAGAATCGTTTTTATAAAATCGCCGGCGGTAATGATATGCTTGACCTTGAAAAGATAAGGATTTTTACGCTTGAGTACCGCTTTCAATTTGAGTTTCTTCAACTTTTCTATTCGGTTGCGATGAAACTTCGGTATGTTTCTCTCGACATACTCCGCTATTTTTTCTTTGGTTATTGGTTTCATATTCAGCTTCATCCTCGCATATTCTGTACTGATAATGGGCTGTTCTTTTTTGTGCAAGTTTGCAATATTCAGGAAGAACATCAATACACACGGAGTTTCTGTTTAAGTTTTGGGCAACCTCTGCGGTAGTACCGGAGCCGACAAAAGGATCAAGAACCCAATCATTCTCTTGAGTGAACAACCTCATAAACCATTCCGGTAATGCTTTTGGAAACACAGCGCTATGATTTCGGTTATAGCATTCTGTGGCAAAATGCAAAACATTCGCGGGGTATGCCTTTTCCCGTTTTAGCCAATTGGAAATGTTTTTTCCAAAACCACTCCCTGCCTTGGAATTATCACGTGTTTTGTCTGTGTCACTCAAATTTTTTAACCTACCTTTAGCCCAGTCACCCATTGGAACCATTACTGCTTCTTGATACATTTTGAACTTTTTAGTCTTATTAAATTGAAGGCACCTTTCCCAAGCATCTCTAAAACGATTAGGCCATTTCCCAGGGTAACAATTTTTTTTATGCCATACAAATTCTTCGGTCCATAGCCAGCCTTGCTTACGTAAGGCTAATATTAACTCTATTACGTATGTATGGCGTTCCCCATTGACCGCTTTTTCTTTTATGTTGAGAACAAAAGTGCCATCTGGCTTTAGAACCCGAAGGAATTCTTTTGCACGCGGCAAGAACCATTCAACATATTCATTTGGTTTGATGCCGCCGTATGTTTTACTTCTACTATCTGCATACGGTGGTGAAGTGACAATTAAATTAAAGAAATTATCTGGATACTGTTTAAGCACCTCTAAGCAGTCACCATTTTCTATTTTTGTTTTAATTTGTTCCATAATGTCTCCCTTTTCCGTTTCATGGAATGGGATGATTTAAACTATTATTGGAAAAATATCTTTATCTACTTTTTCCAGACATGGAGCATAGTTTCAAAAAGCCCAACATTTAGTTAAGCGTCAAACGGGTAAAAGGCGAAAAACTGCGCTTCATTACATCATGTTGATAATATGTAATGATTTCAAGCCTGTACAACTTCCAGTTTGTCGCTTCAACGCCTGGTTATATTAAGCCGGGTCTTTAGCTCCGATCATGGTGTAAAGTACCATCGGTTTTTATTTATTGCTATCATAATGGTATTATCTTT
>JABZFQ010000183.1 GCA_014237365.1 Desulfobacteraceae bacterium
TTCGTTTGGGGTGAGGTATCCCGAGAGCTTCCTTGCGGTAGCAAAAAAGGGATTGAAATAATTAACCATCAGAAATATGTTTCAATGATTATAGATAGTTACGATGTCGAGAGAGCTCTTAAAAGCTTGGTCAAAAAACAACAGAATCATTATTTAATGTTTTATTTTTTGCATCTTTTTTTGCAGATCCGCATTAATAAAATAGTGCATTTTGATTTGATATTTCCCCTTTTTTATGTTAAAAGCTTGGTCAAAAAACAACAGAATCATTCATATGGAGGTGAAAAAATGAAAAAAAGACTAATCTTACCTGCGATATTTATTTTCTTTCTGATTTTGGCAACTAATTCCATAGCAGGCGATGAAGGTAAAAAGGTTTATTCACTGGGAACGATTACAGTGCAGGACCAATTAATTCTTCCTACCAGGCAAGCCGGAGATTCTCTTTATACAGGGAGTTCGGTAACCAGGAAAGGGCTTGAACTTTTAGGCACACCTGCTGAAACAAGCATCTATAATACATTAAGTATTTTGCCCGGTACCAATGTGGAAAGTCTTGACCCTTACGGGCTGAGTCATTCATATACGCGGGTAAGGGGACTAAAAGACAGATATATCGGGATGACGGTTGAAGGTGTTCCTAATTACGGGATCATGTCGATAGGTGCGCGGGAACATATATACGATACGCAAAACGTAAAAAGCGTCAGCCTGTATAAGGGAGCAAGCCCGGCTGACCTTGGAACCGGTTCCGGCAATAGAGGAGGCGCGATAGAATTACAATTAAGAAGACCTGAAAACGAGATCGGAGCCGAGATAACTCAAAGTCTTGGTTCCGACAATTTTATGAGAACATTTTTAAGGGTTGATTCCGGAAAGCTGCCGACAAAAACAAAGTTTTTTGCCTCATATTCTTATTCAAAAGCTGATAAATGGAAAGGAGAAGGAGAGCTTGGCCCAAGGGATCATATCACATTAGGATTAAGTCAGGAATTTGGTGATAAGGTGAACTGCGATATTTTTTTCAATTTCAATGAAATCGAAAGACATGCCTTTCAAAGCCTGGATTACGAGGAAGCCAGAGATATAGATAACTATTATGATAAATCGTTTATTCCGGAACTCATATCTAAAGAAATGAATAAAAACTATTATGATTACAATCGTGAAAAATACATAAACAGAGACCTCATGGCGATTATTGATGTGGCTGTTTCTGAAAATGCCAATCTATCTTTGAAGCCTTATTATTCCAGTGAAGATGCAACCACAAAGGGGAAAGCGCAATTTATGATGGGCACTACAGAAATACCGGGGACAGTGGACAAGATCAAGGATTTAGAACGGTATGGAATTATCCCTGAACTTAGCCTTGATTTTTCAGCATATACGGTAACCGCCGGTTATTGGTTTGAATCACATAATCTGGAAAAATACATGAAAAAGTATTTCACTACTGCCGACGGATTACAGTACAAGGGCTATGGTTACTATGCAGAAAATGACGGAAATGGTGTAATTCACAGTCCATACGCCAAGATATCCGGCAATTTGGATAAATTTAAGTTTCAGGCAGGATTGAAATATTTTTATTATGAAGAACCGGCAAGCACCGGATACAAACCGGACCTTTCCGCAGAGGACCCTGATATCAGTCTAAAAGCAGTTGATTATGATGCGTTTCTCCCTACAGCGGGTATTGGCTTGGAGTTTAACAAAAACAGTGAAATGTACTTTAATTACGGCAGAAACTATATGAGGCCATATGCTTATGTTCCGGTTAGCACAAACTATGTAAAAAACAGATCGGCTTTTAAGGCTGCTAATATGACATTGCAGGACATTTTAGACAAATGGGAGATGGAAACATCGGATAACTATGATATCAGTTTCAGGTATCATAGCAAAAACTTTTCAATAGCTCCTGTTGCTTTTTACAGCAAACATCATGACCTGCTGGTAGCCATTGATGATCCAAATGTAATTAATAACGGTAAGCCGGTCAGTTATCACCAAAACGTAGGCAATGCGACTTCTTATGGATTTGAACTGGAAACAAGTTTTTGTCCGTCAAAAAATCTAATTGTCTATTTCAATCCCAGTTACACTGAAATGAGTTTTGACGACGACTTTAAAACAAAGGGCAACGTTCTAAAGATCAAGGGAAACCAGCTTCCTGATACTCCTAATTGGGTCATAAAATCAGGCCTGATTTACACTATTGCCGATTTTGAGATCAGCCCGGTAGTTCGATGGGTTGACAAAAGATACGGCGATGCCACAAACAAAGAAGAAGTTGATGATTATACTATTGTTGATTTGGGCATAAAATACTCAAAAGAAGATTTGGGGTGGTTAAGACATGCAAGCATCGGGCTTGAATTAAAGAACCTGTTTGATGAAAAATATGTCGGTGCAATCTATGCGAGTGACACAGCAACGAGCGTAGATTATTATGCCGGTTCTCCATTTACGGTGATATGCAGTATAAGCGGCAAGTTTTAATGTTAAGGCGTTAAAATGGCAAATTTAGCATATTCTGAGCAATACACAAAAAAAGATTACTATAACTGGCAAGGTGATTGGGAGCTTATAGATGGCAGTGCCTATGCTATGGCTCCATCGCCATTTTTTAGCCATCAATTTGTTAATGGTAAAATTTATAGACAGCTTGATGAGAAATTGGATAATTGTAAAAAATGCTATGCCGTAATAGAGACTGATCTGGAAATATCTAACAGTACAGTTCTAAGACCGGATAATATGATAATTTGCTATGAACCTGAAGATAGACTGACCAAAACTCCGGAATTGATATTTGAGGTTGTTTTTAATTCAAGTACGAGAAGGGATGAGATACTAAAGTTTACTATTTATCAAGAAGAAGGTATAAAATATTATATTTTGGTTTATCCTGATATAAAAAAGGCCAAAGTCTATAAACTCATAGATTTTAAATATCAAAAAATTGGTGATTTTAGTGATGAAATTTATGAATTTGCTCTAAAAAATTGTGCAATTGA
>JABZFQ010000312.1 GCA_014237365.1 Desulfobacteraceae bacterium
CGCACATCTGTTTTATCATTTCTTCATCATCTATATATCCCGGCACCACCAGAGTTGTGACTTCGAGATGAATTTTTTGCTCATGCAGCGTTTTTAAAGTGTTTAACACAGGCTGAAGCCGCCCGCCGTTCAATTTTTTGTAAATGTCATCGCTGTATGATTTAAGATTTATATTTGCGCCATCCAGCACCTTGCACAACTCAAGAAGAGGTTTTCGATTAATGTAACCATTTGAAATCCAAAGGTTGTGCAGCCCTTTTTCTTTTGCCAGTCTGGAGATGTCAATCATGTATTCAAAAAAAGTAACAGCCTCTGAATATGTGTATGCAATAGATTCAGACCCCAAACGCTGGGCTGTCTCTACAGCTTCGGCAGGAAAAAACTCATGATGACGCACTTCATGAGGCTTTGCCTGTGAAATTTCCCAGTTCTGACAATTTAAACAGCGGAAATTGCATCCCGCAACGGCAAGGGAAAAGACCATTGACCTGGGCCTGAAATGAAAAAGCGGCTTTTTTTCTACAGGATCGTTATTGACGGCACAGGGATTTCCATAGGCCAGGCTGTAAAGCTTGCCGTTTATATTAACCTTGGAACGGCATACACTGCGATCGCCAGGCGCAAGTATGCAACGGTGAGGACAGATGCCGCATACAACCTTACCATCATCTAATTTGTTATAAAGAAATCCTTCGCGCGACCATTTCCATAATGTTTTTGGAGCATCGTTTTTGAACACTTTACCGCGGATATCATCGGGACCGGATATAAAGCGCCTGTCCCCGGCAAATGCCCGGCACACATCGGCAAACATTGCAGTGGACAGCAATGCTCCGCTATAGTAAAGAAAATCCCTTCTGTTTATATTTTTCATTATAGCTTTCACTTAGGTGTTACAATAACAATCAAACGGGCGTATCCACTAAAAATATATCAGCCAGTATGGAATAAAAGTCAAGTGCCATCCGACCAGCAATTCTAAAGCCCGATAAAAATGATTGAAGTAAAAGTAAGTTCGGAGTATGCAAAACTATCCGAAACTTGGAAATAGAGGCTGTCTTTGAAAAAGCTATTCCAGATGTTGGCATAAAATTCTTTTTATGTAAAATATGGAGCTTCAACCATGTTTGATTTTCTACAAGACCTGGATAATGATATCCGTGATGCCCTGTTGGCCCAACTGCGTAATTTATGGACACATACATCTACCGCTATTGAAGGCAACACTTTAACCCTTGGGGAGACAGCATTTGTCCTTGAGGAAGGGCTTACGATTTCAGGCAAGCCGCTGAAGGATCATGAGGAGGTCGTTGGGCATGCCAGAGCTATTGATCTTGTTTATGATCTTATTAGAAGAAAATCCGATTTAACTGAAAAAGACCTGTTTGATCTGCACAAGGCCATTCAGACCGAACGGATTTTTGATGTTTATAAGCCTGTTGGTGCATGGAAAGTAGAACCGAACTCTACGGTTATTATCTCCGGCGATACCCAGACCATTTTTGAATATGCTCTCCCAAAAGATGTCCCGGAACTCATGCAAGGCTGGCTTGCTCTGTTTCAAAAAACCTGCAAAGAAAATACGGCAAACAAAGAGGCGGCATTGACAGCCTATGTATATCTTCATGTCTCTTTTGTCAGAATTCATCCTTTTTGGGACGGCAATGGCCGGATGGTCCGTCTCATCGCCAATATTCCTGTAATCATGGCCGGTTATCCACCTGTCATTATTCCAAGAGAACGTCGTCAGGAATATATCAACGCCTTGTCGGAATATCATCTCGCTGTAGGAACCGTTACTGTCCTGAATGAATTATTGCCCGATGTTGACAAACTGGACAGGTTTAAACGGTTCTGCACCAAATCATGGTCGGAATCAATGAACTTGGTTGATAATGCATGTAGAAAGCAGCAGGAACGAAACCAACAGAAAAAACAAAGGCACTAAATAAGAGGGGACACTACCCATTATTTGGTCCCCCGTTCCTTATGCCTTCCTTGCTTTCTCCATGGCCTTGACAAATTGGCTCGGCTTTGCGTTGAGGTATGGGGCAAGTTCATGCCCCTCTGAAAACCACTCTGCTTCAAAAAGGCCTCTCCCATTTTTCATGTAAAGGCCCAATCTTAAGAGGACATCCTTTATCTCGTCCGGTTCTAAAAAGGGAAGGTTTGTTTTGATCCATGCTTGCGGCTTGCGGGCTTGCGGGACGGCTTGCGGGACGTTCCTTGATATGTTGATTATTTATTTTTCAATAGTTTTAATTTGTTTTCTTTTGCAACTTTTTCACCGCGGGTTGCGGATTGGCTTGCTGTAGGCTGAGATATTTTTAAGTGTTTTGACAATTGTACCATACTCATGCCAAGTTCCCTTGATGCCCAGAAACATAATAAGCTTCTCGCATGTACTTTATGGGGCTGTCTGCCTGAAGATAATACTTCAGCTCTATTCATTCCTAACACTTGTGCAACACGATCAACGACTGTATAAAAATCGTATCCCCCGGATTTTAATAAATATCTTCGATCAAACTCATCCTGGCATGCTTTCAATACCATTTCAACAAAATCGCTGTCGCCTAAAATCCTCTCATCCCCTTTCATATACGCTTTTATCTTTCTCAAACCTTTTAGCGCATCCCATCCCCCGGCACTCCTTACAAGCCCTCCTCCGATTAAATCCGGCCTTTTTCCTTCTGATATTCCCTTTTTAACATATTCCCTATACCGTCTGCGTGCTAATGACAATCTGGAATTAAATAATTTGAGAACATAATCGGTATCCTGCCAATTATTCTTTTTCTTTCCCATTATGGCAGCATGACCGCTGTACGTATATTTATCTAGAAACTTAAGGTCAGGTATTGTTTTGGCCCGAAGTGGGTTTAAATGAATATATCTTACCAGTTCAAGTATATAAGCATCTTCCTGGCAAAGAATGGATTTATATCGATTTTGAAATAGATGCCCCACACGATTATGTTTGCGATTGAAATACATTGCATG
>JABZFQ010000097.1 GCA_014237365.1 Desulfobacteraceae bacterium
CGATTCGAACCTCCGGAAAATCCGGCCCAATGTATTCGGCAATATCCCGTAGGGGCAGGCCCCTGTGCCTGCCCTGATAATATGCAACCACAGGGCGGAAGGGCAACCACAGGCGTTGTCCCTACGTTATTTGAAAACGAATTGTATCACATAATAGGGAACCATCATCAAGATGGCATTGTTTTATTTTGGTTACACTCAAATAACTTCCTCAAGTAGGCGCACAAATTCGACCTGAAGCTGTGATGCATAGTTGGGGAAGTTATTTTGTCCACGTTCCTAATAGTTCACCACGGAATTACACGGAATTATCAAAATATTCTTCTCAACATTGCGAACTTTTCTGCACCAAAATTGAACAATAACTCTTCTATCAATCAAGTTGTTTTAAGATAATTGATCAACTGAGCTTTATCCTGATTTGTTATCTTTTTTATGACCTTATTTTCTACAAAAATCTTTTTTTCTACTTTTCATATAGTAACTTACTCAAATTGTTTATAATTTTCAGTGAAACTTCGTGTTGTTTTATGGTGAATTATTACCTTTTTTATAATAATATGACCGTATTGAGTCAAGATAAAAGGATTTAGGTATAAATTTATTTCAAAAATCCTTGCCGTTTCATTAATATGTTTATAATAAAATAGATAATTGTTCACGGTTTACAGTTATCGGTTCACGGTTTAAAAAAAGAGAAGGTCGAGGAGAACTATGGGGTGTTCTTTTGAAGATTTATATGCGAAAGAATTAATTCAAGAGTTAAAATCAATGTCCAAAAATGCTTCAATCGTTGCATGGTTCATTGAAAAACCGTGAACTGTGAACCGTAAACCGTTTATAAGGAGTTAACGCTTATTTTGAAAAGAATAGGAATAGTTGTAAAGGCGGATGCAAAGGCCGGAAAAAAAGCCGATGAGCTTGAAAACTGGCTGCTGTCAAAAGGCATGGATGTTATAAGAAAAGAAACTTCTCCTCCTCAAAAATTTTCGATTTCAGGCGAATCTTCTGCGCCACCGGATCTTTCTTGTATTTTCGTCCTGGGTGGTGATGGAACTTTTTTAAACGCTGTCTGCTGGATAGGAGAACAAAACATCCCCATCCTCGGCGTAAAGTTTGGAGAAGTAGGTTTCCTGGCGGAAATTACAGAAGAAAGCCTGTTTGCTGTGGCTGAATCCATTTTGAATGAAGATTTTACCATTAAACCCAGGATGCGACTTCTTGTAACAGTTTTTAGAAAAGGAAAGGAAATCGCCCGCGAAACTGTCCTTAACGATGTGGTTATTAACAGGGGGGCTTTTGCCAGGCTGGCACATATAAAAACATATATAGATGATAACTATTTGACCACTTATAGCGCCGACGGTCTTATAGTGGCAACCCCAACCGGTTCTACAGCCTATTCACTTGCTGCCGGAGGGCCTATTATCCATCCGGATGTAAAAGGAATAATAATGACACCTATTTGCCCCTTTACTCTAACGATACGACCTTTAATTGTTCCCGAATCAGTATCCATAAAAATCATGCTTGAAGAAAAGTCGTCAGATGTTATGCTTACTTTTGACGGCCAGGCGGGGCTCGAAATAAATGAAAAAGATACTATTATCGTAAAAAAAGGGTCCCATCCTATTAATATGATAATTATGGCAGACAGACCTTATTTTGATGTTTTAAAAACCAAATTAAGGTGGAGCGGCGGTCGTGCTTAAAGAACTTTCCATTAAAAATTTTACAATAATTGAAAATCTTCATATATGCTTTTCAAACGGTCTAACCATATTAAGTGGTGAAACCGGAGCAGGCAAATCCATCATTATAAATGCCGTTAATCTTTTACTGGGCAGCAGAGCAGCAGCAAAACTCATTAGAACCGGCGCTGAAACCGCTGAACTTGAAGTATTATTTAAAATAACTCCGGAAAGCAGAGTTTTCAAAATTATTGATGAGCAAGGTGGCAAGGCATCTGAAGAATTATTGATAAAAAGAATTATTTCCCGCGAAGACCGGCACAGAATTTACATAAACGGACATCTTGCAACTATACAGATGCTGAGCCAGGTTACTGAAAATCTGGCAAGCATTTCCGGACAACATGCTCATCAGGGTCTTCTAAAAGAAGATCTTCAACTTACGATTATTGATCAGTTCGGTGGTTTGACCTCTATACGAAATAAAATCTACAGGTTTTTTCATGAAATTATTCCATTGACTCAGAAGCTTCGCAAACTTAACAATATAAGAGATAGGCAGGCTGAACATATTAATTCACTGAAATTTCAAAGAAAAGAAATTTTAGACGCTTCTATAAAGCCAGGAGAAGACGCCTCCCTTGAACAGGAAAGAATAAGATTAAAAAATGGAAAAGAGCTTTACAGTACAGTCTACAGTAGTATTGAAGATCTTTACAGCTCAAACGGGGCTATAGTTGAAAGGCTTGTTGAGGTGAAAAAGAATCTTGACAAAGCAACTGCAATAGATCCCGAGCTGATATCAAAGGCAAAAGAACTAAGCGAAGCTACGTTTCGCATAGAGGATATAGCCGAGGAGCTTAGAACTTATCTGAAAATTATACCACTAGATGATAAGCGCCTGGAAGAGGTGGAATCGCGCCTGGATATCCTTACCAGATTAAAGCGTAAATACGGAGGAACCATTGAATCGGTAATTTCGCATCTTAAAACCATAGATCAAGAACTTTCCGGAATTGAAAACATCTCCGGCCAAATAAATGATATTGAAACAAAGCTTTCTAAATTGCATAGAGAATTCTCAGGGTTATCCTTAGAACTTTCATCTAAAAGATCGCAAACCGCAAAATTACTTGCAAAAAAAGTTGAAAAGGAGCTTGCATCACTTCAAATGTCTGGGGCCAAATTTAAGATATCTTTACAAACAATACCGGCAAGCGATAACTCGGATCCCCACCTTGTTGTCAAAGGAAGTACTATATATGAAACAGGAATTGACCAGGCAAATTTTTTGATCGCTCCTAATGTGGGTGAAGACCTTAAACCTATGGCAAGCATAGCCTCCGGAGGTGAACTCTCAAGAATTGTTCTTGCTTTAAAGGCTATCCTGGCCGAGAAAGGATCGGTAGAAACCTTGGTTTTTGATGAGGTGGATGCCGGAATCGGAGGGAGTGTGGCCGAATCTGTTGGCAAAAAGCTATCCAAACTTGCCCTCTATCATCAAATAATCTGCATCACACATCTGCCGCAGATCGCAAAATTCGGCGATAATCATTTCAGTATAACAAAAAATGTTTCGCAGGGCAGAACTATTACCTCTATCAACCCCCTAAACGAAAAAGATCGCATAAAAGAAATAGCCAGAATGTTAGGCGGCATGGAAATCACAAAGACAACTCTTGAACATGCACGTGAAATGCTTCAAAGCTGGCGATGAATCTTTATAGCATCCCCCCATTACTGACTTTGATCTGTTTTGCAGGATTTGCCGTTTTAATCGTGTTGCGCGGTCAAAAAACAAAGATCAATATTCTGTTTTTATTGATCTGCCTGCTTGGCTCTTTTCTTTATATTGACATACTTTTTGCCTTCAATGTTAAATCATCTGAAACAGCACTGATGACCAACCGCATAGATCATTTATTTATAATATATCTTATCCCTCTATATATACAATTTTTCCATGCCTATCTTGGCATTCAGGGCCGAAAGTGGCTTGTCCAAATTTCTTATGCCCTTACATTCATCCTTATGTGCTTTACTCCCACTTCGCTTTATATTGAGTCCATGCATAAGTATTCATACGGTTTTTTTGCAAAAGCCGGAATACTTTATCCTGTCTTCGGGCTGGGAAGCGTGTTCGCTACGATATATGTTCTGATACTTATATATAATAGAATACACAGCGAAAAAAACAGCATTAAAAAAAACAAGCTTAAGTATATTTTCGCTGGATTTGGAATCATGGGGCTCATGAACGGGCTGAATGTTCTCCCCACCCTTGGTTATCCGGTATATCCGCCTGGCAATTTTAGTTTTATCCCTCTAATAATTTTTGCAATAGGACTGTTTAAACACGATCTGCTCGATATGGGTATACTAATCAAAAAGAGCCTTCTTTATTCTGTGCTTACCGCTTTACTTACATGTATATATGCCCTCATAATTATGGTGGCAAACAGTCTCTTTAAGGAATTCGATTTTTCAGATTCTATGTATTTCCCCATACTTTTTGTAATACTTATTATTCTGGTTTTTGGGCCTCTGAAAACAAAAGTGCAGGAACTTATTGATAACATATTTTTTAAAGGCAAATACGATTACCAAAAAACAATAAAAAATGTCAGCTCAATGATAACTTCAGTTCTTGATATCCATGAAATTGCAAAACGCCTTATGGATACAGTTGTCAATGCAATGCTGGTAGATAATTGTGCTCTTTTTTTACGCAACAAGACAAACTCAGGTTTTATAAATTTTGCAACCCGTGGGAAATATTTTAATCAAATCAGTTCGATATCCATGGAAAAAAGCACTTCTCTGGTAAAGTTTATGAAAAAACAACTTCAGCCGGTTATAAAGAAAAATTTAATAGAGCGAACAAAAGAACCTGAAATTGAGCAACTGTTGTCTGACATGAATATGCTGTATGCGAAAATAGCCTTCCCTCTGATCTTTGAGAATACATTAAACGGTTTTATTATTATTGGTGAAAAACTCTCCGGAGATCTTTTTTCATCAGAAGATCTTGATCTTCTTGAAACACTTGCCAGCCAGTCTTCTCTGGCGATAGAAAATGCTCAATCATATAAAGTTATTGATGATCTGAATAAAAATCTTGAAAAAAAGGTAGAAGAAAGGACGCAAGCTCTTCAAGAAGCCCTGTATGAAAAAGAAAGGACACAGGAACAGTTAATACAAGCAGAAAGTCTTGCTGCAATTGGCCAGCTCGTGGCAGGAACCGCCCATGAGCTTAATAATCCGCTTGCGAGCGTTACAAGCCTGATACAGTCTACTATTGAAGATCTGTCTCAATGGGATAATAATAGTCCACCGGATGAGGCTCTAATAGATGATCTTAAGTTTGCGGACAAGGAACTTGGCAGGGCAAAGTTAATTGTATCAAGTCTGCTAGGACTCTCCAGGCAGACCCAGACTTTTTCAGAAGCTGTTAACATAAATTCAGTATTAAATGACGCTTTAAGAGTACTGCATAACCAGTACAAACATCTTGAGATAAACCTGGTCCAAAATTACGCCAAAGATTTGCCTGAAATACAGGGAAATTTCGCCAATCTCGGCCAGGTTGCCATTAATATAATCCAAAATGCCATACAGGCTGTTATAAACAACAAAGGAACAATTAATCTTACAACCAGATTTGATAAAGATACAAAACAGGTGGTTTTCGAGTGCAGGGATAACGGGCCTGGCATTCCTGAATCTATACGGCAGGATATTTTCAAACCCTTTTTCACAACAAAAGAGGTTGGAAAGGGAACCGGTCTTGGACTTTATATCTGCCACGAAATTATACAAAGACACGGAGGCTCTATCACGATAGAAAAATCTGATGGCAGAGGCGCCAGGTTTATTGTAAAATTACCGGTTAGTAACGGGGAACGAAATAAGGAACGGGGCTCGCTCAAAATGGAATAACGAACAATAATTGCTTTGGCAGGTATGAGGTTTTTTAAAATCCCAGATCCTCATTTATCAAAACGATCTTAATTCTTCCCTTGGGAAATGATTTCTCGGTTATTGTCCAGGTATTACAGATACGATCAGGGCTTTTGCAGTCTTCGCAGCAGGAAGTCCTGGCGCAGGGTGTTTTCATGTCCAATTGCATGGTATTAACCGGAGCTGCATAGTTTTTAATACGAAACATAGCGCTTTCTAAATCCGGAACAATTTTATTACGGCCAACCAGGATGATAACGTGTTTTGGTCCGAAAGTAATACCTGCTACACGGTTCCCGTACATATCAAGGTTAACAAGACTGCCTGTTTCGGTGACTGCATTAGTCCCGGTAATAAAGAGGTCAACAAGAAGCGCCCTTCTTCGAAGTTTATTTTTTTCTTTATCAGAAAGATTTTTATCATAAACGTTTAAAACTTCCAGATCCTGATTATTCTTGATATCATGATAAAGTCCGGTTTTAATGAACGTTAAGGAGCCTCCCCATGAAACACTCTTTGCACCTGTTTTGGGAAGAATTTCTTTCAGCACAATTGCTTTTGCCTCAGAGGAATTATTTACAAGAAAAACTTCAAAATTGTTTTCTTCCAAAGATTTCTTAAGATCTTCAAGGCGTATTTTCCAATAGTTTTCAATAGGCTTGTCCATGTGTTCCTCCTGGTTATAATTGGAAAACTTTTATTTTAAAATACTTCATCAAAACATATTGAAGGTTTCTTCCTCGGCAATATAGAATTATTCATTAATGCATCATGTAAATCCGCCTCTGAATCTTCATCAAACCACCAGTACCAGTAAGCACTACTCTCATTGCCATATTTGGAAAGCACGGTGTCAGGAGTCCCGAACTTGTTCCAGTACAAAAGTCTGGTATAATCTATATTCCACAGCAGCACATATGGAACAGCATTATATATTATTTTATCAATCTCACGGTATATTACATTTCGTTTTTTTATATCAAAAATTCTTTTTTGCTTTTCAATCAGCCCGTCAACCCCGGTATTTTTAAAACCTGTAATATTGTTTCCGCCTTTTCTATCCGCCTCCTTTGAAGACCACATGCCCTCAGGATCTTTAAAAATACCGGAGCTCCAGGCAGCCCATGTCATCTGAAAATTATACTCATCCATATCGCTTGCCCAGGCAGCCCAGTCTTTTTTGTCAATGACAAGCTCCATTCCTGCATCTTTGAGATCTTCAGAGTAAATTGCCAAAAATTTTTCTGAAGAAGAACTTCTCGTTAAAAACTTTAAAGAAAATTTTTGTCCATTTTTTTCAAGAAAACCATTAACCGGATTTACCACCCAGCCTGCCTGACTGAGAAGATTCAGAGCTTCTTTTTTGTTTACCTCAACAAGCTCGTTAGTGCACGGATTTTTTTTTGTATAAAGATCTTCAAAATAGGATTTGTGGAGAAAATACTGATCGTACATCAAAAGACTGTTCATTTTTCTCCTGTCAAGAAGAAGCGCCATGGCCTTGCGTGCTCTTAAATCATTAAAAGGCGGCTTTCTCATATTCATTGCAAATCCCTGGAATCCAACAGGGCTATAATTATAAATTTTCTGCTTTACTATCCGGTTTTTTAAAAAATTATCTCCTTTTGTATCATTTATCCATATCCTGGAAGTATATACAGGATAAATATCAATCATGCCTTTTTTAAACGCCTCAAATGCATTTTCTCTCTCAGAAAAAAACTTGAATCTAATAGTTTGAAAGTTGCCGACCCCTTGAGACCTTTTGAATTTTCTGCGCCACCAGTTCTTGCGTCTCTCTAAAGTTATAAAAATTCCTTCATTTATCTTTCCGAGACTATATAACCCTGAAACCACCGGGAATTCAAAATTAATCTTGTTAAAATCCTTTCCTTCAAACGCGTGTTTACATAAAATATGAAAACCACCAATAGCACCAAGGTTTTTCCAGTGAACATCTTTAGCTGTAAAACGTATAGTATATTTGTTTATTACAACTGGTGATTCAAAACGTTCCATATCTACTTTATGCGGTCCCGTAAGGTTCCTGGGGTCCATTATTGCTTCATAAGTCCACTTGACATCATAAGCTGTTATCTGCCGGCCATCACTCCATCTTGCCTTTTTATCAATATGAAAGATAAAAGTTTTTTTATCATCCGCTATCACCCATTTCTCAGCTATCCCTGGTTCATATTCCAACGTAACAGGATTAATGGATAATAATGTCTCATATAAAGCTCCAAAAATTTCTGCAGACAAAACATTATTGTCGATGTAATAATTCAGGTTTTTCGGATACTGGCCTGCAAAAATTGAAATTTCTCCTCCAGCCACAGCATCCTGGCTTGCTATAGGATCCGGCCTGTCTGTCCATCCCTTTTTGGGAAACATCTCATCTGCAAAGGCAGATGTAGCTGTAGCTGTCAAAAGTAGAATAACAAGTATTATTTTTTTCATTTTTGTCACCACCTTCTCATACCTGGCCCCCGCCCCGACCCCTAATCCCTAACCCCTAACCCCTAATCCCTGCCCTTTAAGAACATCTATCATAGTAAAAACCGTTCCCTTCACGCCATCTCTTGCCTTTTTATCCAGATATGAAATAGCATCAAGTGTTCCTTTTGCATAGACATCCCTGCCGTTGACATTGTGCGAAAAAACAAAACGCACTGTATTGTCACTTGAACTAAGTGTATAAGTATGCCATCCGTGTCCTTCAAGATATTCTTCCGGAATACCCCATATATTTTTTTGTACTTCAGGATTGCGTTCTTTTTTAATAGCATCTTTAGAAAAAGGTGTTCCTAATTCATTAAAATATCCGATCATAGCCTTGGCCGTTCCACTGGTATCTGCTTTTCCTTTCTGGTGACTTTCCTTGATTTCAAGGGAATATCCTTTAAAAAGATCCGGAAATGTTTTTGCAGCATATTCCATCATTGCCTGGAATCCGACGATCTGCTTTGCCATATTTTGTGCTATTACTGCCGGAATGAATGATGAACAAACAGTATCTTCAAGGAGTTTTCTGTCGCCACCTGTTGTACCCATCACAAATGGAAGGTTGTGCTTGCAGTAAAACTCGGCGTTGCCGTTTACAGATGAAGGATGAGTATAGTCTACACTGATAAAATAACTTTCTTTTTCCTTTATCTCGGTAATTGCTTTTTCAGATTCTTGCGGATGAATAAGACTGATAACCGTGGAATCTAAAGTATATTCTGTTTCTGTAATTTCGGGTCCGGTAAGCGCATATGGTATAAGTTCAAACATACTATCGCTCTTGACATGTTTTGCCACATTCACTGCCATATTGCCGGGAATTCCGTTTACCATTACTTTTATACGTTCCATCTAACACCTCCAATAATTGTAACTGTTTACGGTTCACGGTTCACGGTTCACAGTTTTTTTAATAAACTATGCAATGACCGAAGCATTTTTAACCGTGAACTGTAAGCTGTTAACCGTGAACGGCTACCATAATTTCTTCTACAACTGCTCTTATGCCCGAAAATTCTGCATCTTCAAAAGCTGAAAGATTATATTTCAAAGTTTTTACTGCTGTGGGGATGTATTGTTCAAAATAAGATTTACCACTCATGCGTATCAAATTACCAAATGCGCCAAGTATTTGCAGATTTCTTGTAAGGGAACAATACCTGAAGCAATAGCGGAACTGCTCCTCATTAATCTGAAGAAATTTTGCAAACCCCTTAATGCAGTAATCAACCAGTTGAGCCCGCAGTTGATAAGGCAAATCCACATATGGATCAATAAGCAAAGATGCAAGATCATACTGAACAGGGCCAATGCGTCCACCCTGAAAATCTATAATATAAAACTTATTATCTTTAAACATAATATTTCTGGATTGCAGGTCTCTATGCATAAATGCATGAACTGAAAATTTAAGTGTTTTCTCAGCAAGTAATTCAAATTCATCTTTAAAATCTTCAAAGGAATAATCCATGCCAAGATAACCTCTTAAAAATGCATCAACAAAGTATCGGCATTCCTTTTCAAGTATAAGATCCACGCTGTAATATGGAGTTTGATATGTCCAGGATATATCAAAACCTTCTGCCCCTAAAGTTGACATCTTTATAAGAATATCAATAATTGTTTTATAATATAAAGCAACTTTCTCCGGGTCATTAGTATTCAGGATTAATTTCTGAAGTTTTATATCGCCCAGATCTTCCAGAAATACCAGACCTGAAAAATTGTCGTAAAGATGTATTTCAGGCACAGGTATTCCCAGGTCATAAAGATAGCGACCGATCGCTATAAATGAGTCTGCCTCAGATGTTGCGCTTTGTGTTCTGATGCCGTGATCAACCATAATAAGTTTTCGTAATGAAACTTTACTTTCTTCACCATAAGCTTCCGAATATACCTTGATAGGCAAATGCTCCTCTGCTATTACCCTGTACCATCGCCGGTCTGATCCATCCCCTTTGATTCTATAATAGTTTATTTCTTTAAAAGTAAAATCCGGCCACGCCTGTTTGAATGCCTCGGGTGCTAATTTATCTATAACAGATTCTCTGTAACTCTCAGGTGTTCCAATATCTTTCCAGTAATGTTTTTGTGCAATAAAAGCTTTCGGCCGTTGGCCTGAAAATATTAATTTTCTATACGCATCAATTATGCTGGAAAACAAACCATCCGGTATAAAATTCAAAATTTGCGGATCAAGCACCTGTATACCTGTAAAAGCAAGCTTTTTCTCATAACAAATGTTCTCATTGCTTTTCTCTTTATACAAGCCTCTAATAAAGTCTTCCTTGTTAATTAATACATTGTTGAATTCTTTGTAATCATGGAGAACAAGGGTGGCGGTATATTTATGATTAAGATGAAAATCATAAACATTCCGAAGGTCTATATCTGTAAGAATGTCGCTGTTTATAACCATAAATGGCTGATCATCCCAGAAATCCTCAACATTCTTTATAGCTCCTCCTGTACCGAGGAGTAGAGGTTCATAACGAGTAAAAACAGGAATGGAATATTTCCGGCTGGACAGAAAAGAATCTATCTTTTTATACAAGTGATGGGTATTAATAATTATGGCTTTGCAGCCCGCATTCTGCAGGCTGCGAATAATGATATCCAGAAGAGGACGTCCCGCAATAGGAAATAAAGGCTTTGGTGTATTTGCAGTAAAAGGGCGAAGCCGCTTACCAAGACCAGCGGCAAGTATCATTGCTTTCATCGCAGCACTTTAGCTTTTCGCCAGACTTCTAAATCTTGATAACTTTTTGGCATCGCCAGCTTCTCCTGACCCCCTAAATCCCTAATCCCCTGCCTCCTGCTATTACGGTAGATAACTCATATATCTTTTTATAGTATCAGCATAGAATTCAATTTTATCATGATCATCTGAACTTTTTACTTTATGAGAAACAAAATAATCTACAGCATTCTGAAAATTAATTTTGGAAAGAGCTTCTTTTCTTTCAATTTCCTTTCTTTTATACATTCGATTTCCGATTGACTGGACTTTTTTCAGGCGGTCGTTGGTATTAATAAATTCTTTTGGATACCGCATGAAAAAGTTTAATACAATAAAATATGATTCAAAATAGGTTCTAAGAAAACTGGAAAAAAGTTTAAGCTTTCTATAACCTGCGGATGTGATGTTGTATGTATCAGGCAGAGTTGAATGAGGCATTAGAATGGCATCATCAATAAATATTTTGATGTTTTTACGAACAAAATAATCCGAGGTCTTATCAACATCATAAGAAAATTCATTTTTAAAAAATTCCTGAAGAAAGGTATAGCCTGAAACAATATCGGATGTTGAAAATTGAAAAGCATCTTTTTCCAGGATTGCCAAAGCTGTAAAAGCAGCCTGGATAAAAAAGGAAATACAATTATTCTTGTAATATTCTAAAACAGGTCTTTTGCTCTCATTAACTTTAAATATAACTTCAGAGGCTTGGCTTTTCTTATCTTTGTTTGGAATTTTTTCTATAAATTTTCTTTGGGCGTAGTGATCCAGAACTTTTTCAAAAGCCCTGACCTGATCAAGCACAAGAGTATCAGCCATTTGGGCATTTTTTGAAAACAAGTAGGTCATATATATTTCCATTTCAGATGTCAGATAATCATAAGTAAAACTTTTTGGGGAGCAGTTAAGAATAGCGCTTGCAACAAGAGCATATGGAGTTACAAGCGAGACATTATCTATTGCATTTATGATTCTATGTCCCAGATTACGGATAAAAACATTCTGCTCTTTTGACGACATATCCTGAATTTTAGAACCATATTCTGATAAAAGCTCCTTTAATGACATAGGTTCATGGAACTTAATGTAAATTCTTCCATATCTTTTCTTTAGCAGTCTTCCTGCCTTTATTACTTGAAGGAGGCTCTCAGGCTCTTTTTGACCGCCCTCAATTTCATTTAAATAAGCATTTTCCTCCAGTACTCTGTCATATCCAATAAATATTGGTACAAATATCATATCCTCACAGGATCCGTTTTGATAAGCATTGAAAAGAATGGAGAGCAACCCAAGCTTCGGCATGATTAACTTGCCTGTTCGACTTCTGCCTCCTTCTATGAACATTTCAATATTAAAACCTTCCTCAAGAAGCTTGTTTACATATTCAGAAAAAACTTTTAAATAAAGTACGGCTCCCCTGAAAGTTCTTCTTATGAAAAAAGCGCCGCCACGTCTAAATAATGGCCCAAGAGGCCAGAAAGAAAGATTTTTCCCGGCAGCGATATGGGGGCATGGCATATTATTATTATATAATGTATACGATAAAATCAGATAATCTATATGGCTTTTATGGCAGGGTACCAGAATTAACGGACATCTTTTAGACATGGTTTTTACTCTGTTAAGCACATCATTATTGACCGTTAGACCTTCAAACATGGTGTTTACAACCCATTTAATAACAACTGCGGCCATTCTTATTACAGCTATATTATACTTGGAAGCTATTTCGTCAAGATACTCCTCGGCCTCTTTACGTACTCTTTGGATTGGGATATCGCGCTTTTTTGAATGGTCGTACATAAATTTTTGAAGCCTGTTATTTGTCAGAATATTTTCTTTCAGTTCTTCTCTTGATTTGAGCATCGGCCCGACGATGCTTCTTCGATGTTGATTAATTTGAGCTAAAAGATAACGCCTTAATTGAAGTGACTGCTGTTCTATGTTTTGATAACGGTTTTCAGTAAGCTCTAAAAATTCTTTAAGATTAACCGGCTCTGATATTTCCACAAAAATATTGCCGGGATTTTTGAATAAAGTTACAATACGTCTTATTTTTCCAGGTTTTTCTTCGGTGCCGAACAAAATATCAATTATATTTGGAGTGGACCGGTGTGGCTTTGTGCTGAAAATCATTAATTGAGGAACAATAAGAATCGGTCGCTCTATTGATTTCTGAATTTCGATAAGATAGCGAATCGGATCTGCTTTTTCTTTTACAAATCTGCGATAGAAACCTTTTTTTTCAACCAGAGATAATAATCCCGAACGTCTCTTAATCAGCTCCTGTTTGATATATCCGCTTTTATAGGAGTTGGGCGGCCAGACTTTATTATGAAAAATATAGCCAAGATATGCTAAAATAATTCTAAATATTCGTGATACCGGCTGCCAGATAAGTACTCGGTAATCCAGCCCTATTTCAGGAACAGGCAGTCTTTCCTGTTTATATCGTGTGTGATAAAATAAATATTTAAAATAACTTTTATGTTTGGTAGCATAAATAATTATACTTTCTTTTGGAATCTTCCGAATAACTGAGGTCTGTTCCTTATCAAGCTTTATTCCGGAAAAAAAGAGCTTCAAAATCCATGATGAGAAAAAACCTATATTAACCGGAAGATAGCAAAGAAAGTGATTATATGTGTTTTTAAGAAAGTTGTCGATCCAACCCCTTAATTTCTGTTTTATTAATCTTGTCATAATGTTAGTCGGTTATTTATGATGTTATTTGAACTATTACAAAATTATCAAATATAAAATTTGAATGCAATATTAAAAACCATAACTCAAAGGTAAGGAACGTGGACGAAATAACTTCCACAAGTAGGCGCACAGATTTGGGTCAGATTTGTTCGATTTCAGATCACAAAAGTTGATGGAATAGCAAGCTATTTCAATATTTTTGTGATTTGAAATCGGGCAAAAATGATCTGAAGCAGTGATGCATGGTTGTGGAAGTTATTTCGTCCACGTTCCTAAGGAACGTGGACGAAATAACTTCCCCGTTCCTAAACACATCGGTATAAAAATTTTAGCTTGCGTTACAGACTTTCTTGTGTTATTTCCGAAAAAACTTGATTCGCTTATTGCTATCATATGTATCTACACGCTATTCTTTATAAGGAACGTGGACGAAATAACTTCCCCAAGTAGGCGCACAGATTTGGAAGTTGTTTCGTCCACGTTCCTTACTATTGAAAATCTTAAATATTCAAAGGAATCAATTTAAAGCTAAAGGAGGGTAAATTTTTATGAAAACTTTAATTGGCGGGGCCATCGGAGCTGTTCTGGGTCTTATTGGTATTTCAATATGGTGGAAACCTTTTTTGCAGCTTTTAGCCGGTGCTATCCCAGTGATGCTTCTACTTGGAGGTGGATTGGCTCTTTATCTGGGCTTTGATGAACTAAAAGATACCTGGAAAAAAGATGATACAACAGATAAAGCTGCAACTGGGGATGTAGAAAAATATAAGAAAGAAATTGATGAACTAAAAGGTGAGATTGAAAAATTAAAATCAGCTTAATCATAATCTGAATAACTTCAAATTGAGACCTTTGAAAAATGCTCAATTTTGTTCAAGTTATAGGAAGGTGAAAATTTTAACTGCATGAATACAGCATGGCTTGTTGTAGCTGTCGGCTTTTAAGATAAAAAGGTATTGGCTTATCTAAGGACCGGGGATGAAATAACATCCCCAAGTAGGCGCATAGATTTGGGTCAAATTTGTTTGATCTCAAATCACAAAAGTTGATGGAATAGCTTACCTATTTTAATATTTTTGTGATTTGAGATCGGACAAAGGCGGCTTGAAGCTGTGATGCATAGTTGGTGAAGTTATTTCGTCCACGTTCCTAACATAGTCTGACGCTGAAATTGGGCGCAAAAAGGGGCGTTTTGCAAAAGTCCCAAATTAAGCGCTCTGCTGAAGGCAGGGCTCTATAGTTTTTTTGTTACTGCTGATGTAGCAAGATAATCTGCTTTTTCGTTTCCATTAATACCTGCATGTGCTTTTACCTTGTAAAACTTTAAGTTTCTGAATTTTACAATAAGCTTCTTGATTGTTTTTATTAATTCAGTGTTTTTGTTTGCCTTCCATCCAAGAGTAATGATCCCATAAGCATAGGAACTATCTGTAAAAATTTTTATTGGAAGATCGGTTCTTTTTAATTCCAACAAAGCAACTCGAATAGCTTCAAGCTCTGCAATATTATTGGTTGCAATACCTATATATTTTGATATCTCCTTTTCATGGTCTCCATAAAGCAATAAAACACCTATTCCTGAAGGGCCGGGGTTGCCGGACGACGCTCCATCTGTGTAGATACATATCACGTCATGCTCTTTCAGAGGTTCTTTTTCTAGTTGCAACATCTTTTTATTACTTGTTTTATTCGAACTCTTTTTATTCAAAACTTTTTTATTATTATCTTGAAAATCAATGGGTTTAACATTGTTTTGATTCACCCAGTACTCATAATCCTGCTTAAGCTGGTACTTGATTAACACTTTGCCGTTTTTAACAATAGGCTTTCCATTTGTATCAGTATTCAGCCAGACTTTGTTTTTTTTGAACTTCATACGTTGCCAGTCTGTTTTTTCTTTTTCCAAAACAAAGTCTCCTGTATTTATAACTGTCTCGTCAGGGATCAGGTGTCAGTAAAACAATTAGGTAAAAAAGCATTAATTCTAATCTTCGTGCTCCTTCGTGTACTTCGTGGTTTAATTTTTCCTTGGGAACGTGGACGAAATAACATCCCCAAGTAGGCGCACAGATTTGGGTCGAATTTGTTTGATCTCAGATCACAAAAGTTGATGGAATAGCTTACCTATTTCAATATTTTTGGGATTTGAGATCGAACAAAGCCGGCCTGAATCTGTGATGCATAGTTGTGGAAGTTGTTTCGTCCACGTTCCTTATAATCCTGACTGTTTCAAAAAGCGCAGTTTATAGCCGTGCAAAATATATCCTAAACTGACTACCGAATGCTGATCTCCTGTCCCTGAATTTTTTATGAGTTGTTCATAAGAAATCAGCTTTTATTTATAAAGATAGAACATTTTGCTTATTTCAATAAACTCATTTAGATCATCTTGCCAGTATCTTACTATTTCATCTATATCGTCATTTTTTTCTATGTGCCGCCGTATTTCTTTGTCTCCAATTATAAGGTCTATGGGAAGTCTTTTAGATTCATACTCATAGGGAGGCTGTTTCCACTCGAACTCACCTTTGTGATGGAAACAGACCGACTTGAGCATTCTAATGGAAGTAATATATGGATTAAATTTATTCGGATCAGTTATGTGAATTTGAAATCCTCTGCATAGAGTTTCCTTCCACTTGTTTGCCATGGGCTCAAATACAATACATCTGAGCATTGCGCCCTCCAGTTCGCTGCCACCCATATCAAAAAGAACTTTTTCATTATCAATAAAAGGAGCACCAAAAACCTCAAAAGGCTGAGTTGTTCCACGCCCCTCAGAAATATTTGTGCCTTCCCAGAGTACTTGACCGGGATAAACCATTGCAGAGATAGTGGTTGGAAGATTTGGTGATGGAGGAATCCAGGGAAGACCGGTATCATTGAAATACATATTCCTGTTCCACCCTTTCATTTTTACAATTTCAAGATCACAACCTGTTTCATAGGGGTAACTATTGAATAAAAGTGAAAGCTCTCCCATTGTCATCCCGTGGCGCATTGGGATTGGGAAACGCCCTACAAATGAGTTGCATTCAGATGACAGGCAGTTGCCTTCTACCACAGAGCCGCTGACAGGATTAGGACGGTCAAGAACTACTATTTTTTTGCCGAAACTTTTTGCGGCTTCTAAACAATAGGACATTGTATAAATAAAAGTATAAACACGTGTTCCGACATCCTGTAGGTCAATAATAAGTATATCAATGGGATCAAACATTTTTTTTGTGGGTATTCGAGTTTGTCCGTAAAGGCTGAAAACAGGAATCTTTAATATTGGATCAATCATATCTTTTGACTCAATCATGTTATCCTGTTTTTCAGCAAAAAAACCGTGCTGAGGTGAATATAATGCAGCAAGCTGACCGGGCATCTTTAAATTAATTAATTCGCGTGCATGGCAAAAATTCCTGTCAACTGAAGCAGAATTGCTTAATAATCCCAAACGGCAGCCCTGTATCCATTTCGGAGGGGACTCAATAAATCTTTCAAGACCTGTTTGAACTAATACCATCTATCTAATTTCTTTCAAGCCTGGCAACTGATTCTATGTGATATGTATGCGGAAACATATCAATCGGCTGCACTTCCAATACGTTGTAATTATCTTTTATCATGCCGAGATCCCTTGCCATTGTCGCTGGATTACAGGAAACGTAGATAATTTTAGCCGGAGCAATATTAAGAATCTGTTTCACCACATTCTTATGCATCCCTACCCTTGGGGGATCAATTATCATAACATCCGGCTTTTTTACATGTTCAAGGCAATCCTTTATATCGCCAAGAATAAAACGGCAATTTGCAATTTTATTATTTCGACAATTAGCTTCCGCATCCTGTACCGCACTTTTAGAAATTTCTATTCCTGTCAACTCTTTGGCTGAATCAGCAAGAAAAATAGCTATTGTGCCTGCTCCGCTGTAAAGGTCAACAACATACTCTTTTCCCGACAGTCCGGCGTATTCCTTGACTTTTTCGTATAAGATTTCCGCACCCAATGTATTAGTCTGAAAAAAGGAATTCGCGGATATCGTAAACTCAAATGGACCGATTTTTTCCTTTATAAATGAACTGCCTGCAAGAAGTATCTCATACTCTCCAACAGCAATGCCTGCCTTGCGTGTATTGATATTGTTTATTACAGAAACGATTCCAGGGTATTTGGCTGTTAACAAGTCGGATAACGGTTTGAGAATCTTGCTGGATTCTTCAGCGGTTACTATATTTACCATCCACTGGTCATAAGCCGCTGAATGTCTCAGCATAACAAAACGCCAGAAGCCGCTGTGGCTTCGAAACCCGTATATCGGAACATTTGACTCATTGATATAGGTTCTAACATCATCAAGAATATTATTTCCAAGTGCGGGTTGAAGCAGGCATTTTTTGGTATCAAGCACCTTGTGAAAAGTACCTGGTACATGAAGCCCAAGAGCAAAATTTAAATCTAAATTTTCCATGCCCATCTCATCAGGCATAAGCCATCTCCTGTCTGAGCAGGAAAACTCCATCTTGTTTCTGTATCCATAAATCAGCTTTGATGAAATGGTGGAATGAACGGTTACTCCCTTTATAATCCCAATATGCTCAAGTGAATCAATAACGTGCTGCCGCTTGTAATCAAGCTGTTTTTCATATCTTAAAAATTGCCACTTGCATCCTCCGCACTGGCCGCTGTATATACAGGGAGGGTTTATCCTGAATGGTGATTCATCAACTATCTCTACAACACGGGCAACAGCAAAGTTCTTCTTCTTTTTTATTATGCGGGCAATTACAATATCTAATGGAACGGTCTGGTCGACAAAAACAACAAAACCATCTTTGTGAGCAATTCCTTTTCCGCCAAAGGCTAATTCAGAAATTTCAAGTTTAAGTTCTTGTCCTTTTTTAACAGTCATATATGATCCTTTGTAACCGTTCACGGTTGTCGGTTCACGGTTAACAGTTTGCGGTTGCTCAAAACATAAAACCGTGAACGGTTACGGTCCCTGTTTGAAAGGTGGAAACCCTATCAAAAATGCAATACGTATTCCATGACAGGCCATAAAATTGGACATAGGTGGGGTTGGAAAAAACAAAGAAATAATTGTGGAAACAGAGATGGGTGGAAACTATATACTTTCAGATAATTAATTTCACAAGGCCAGAAGGAGAAAGGCGTATTAGTTATACGTCCACGTTCCTAACACAGTGAAATTATTTATCTGAAAGTATATAAAATAATTTTTTTACCGCAAAGAACGCAAAGTCACGCAAAGATTTATATTTTTAAAACTCTTTTCCCGGCGCTTCTTTAGCGTTCCTGGCGGTAATATATTATGGTTACAACAGTATTATTTTATTCAGACTACTCTTCCTTTGGTTTTAGGTGTTCGGGAATCTCCATTGCCTCAATCAAAAGCTCACTGAAAAATTTGACATGCATCCCAAGCTTATATCCGTCAACAATATCCTCAACCCCGCTATGACAGTTGTGGCAAGGTGTTACAATGGTATGAGCGCCGGTTCTTTTAAAATTTTCCGACTGTATTTTAGCTGACTGGACCCGAAGTTTCTTCCATGGCGGGCCGCAGTTAATAGTATCACCGCCTGCATTGCAGCAAAAGGCATGCCTGTCATTTGGGATAAGATCTACAAAATCTTCACACACTGCGCTCATAATATACCGCAGTTTTGAGCCCAATCCAGCGTTTCTTACAATATTGCACGGGTACTGCGCAGTAACCGGTCCTTCGACTTTTTTTGCTATCTTTATTTTGCCGCTTTTTATCAGATCATAATAAAATGCTACTGCATGAACAATCGGTATGGGCGGACTCATCCAGCCCAGCCAGGTTGGGCCGTCATATTCTCCCCCCCTGAACGCATGACCGCATTCACCCATGACGATCTTAGCTGTTTCATGATGAAGCCTTTCCACTCTGGCCATGACTTCAAAATCCCCTGAATACATAGCCATATTGCTGTTATCCCAGCCCGCAGTTGCAGGCATTGTCCAGTCAAGACCTGCAACCTTCATGATTACTGTGATATTGCCAAGAAGCTGGGCTAAAAATTTTGGCTCAGGACCAATAACTGAATACATTATCTCAGCGCCTTCTTTTTCAAGTGGCAAACGGGCGCTTGGCACATATCCCTGTGCTTCTTCTTCCTGCCACTGGAGTGTGTCTATCCATTCATCCGGTTTTACCCACATCTGGTTCATTGTAGCAGCATGGCTGTTAACCGTATCCTGCAGGTAAAGAGGCACCATTTCCAGCTTTGCGCATATCCTGCGAACAACAAGCATCATGTATGCGATATCGATTCCAAACGGACAATACATGCCGCAACGCCGGCAGACATTACATTCGGTATGGGCGATTTGAGAGCATCTTTTGATAAATGCCGCGTCAACCTTTCCTTTTTTTTCCAGCATTACCCATATAGTATCTTTTACCTTTGTAACCGGAGCAAAACTTACATCTCTGTCATTAGAAAGATACCAATGACAAGCCTCTGCACATAATCCGCAGTGAATACATGTATTAACGTAAGTTTGCAAACGCACGCCGGTTTCTTTATCTATAACTTCATTGATAACTTTTTCAATTTGTTCCTCGGTGAGTATTTTCTCGGTCTGGTCCATGAGATCATCTACGACCGGTTCTCTTATAGCTATGGTGGGTTTCATAATATTCTCCTTAACATTATTGTTTTGCTGTTAAATTTTACCAGTCCTTTGAATGTTTCCAATAACCCTGTTCACTCCCGAATAATGCTCTTGTAAAAACAAAGAAGAGCATGTGGCTTAGCCTTGTAAAAGGGATGGCTATCAGCATGATCTCACCCGCTAGGATGTGAAGTATCAGTATGGTTTTATAGGCAAATAATTGATGGTATGCAATGAAACCGGTTATAAATGGAAGAGCGGTAATTGCCAGCAGAAGATAGTCAGAACCATCGGTGACGTTTTTTACCACCGGGTCTGTTAATCTTCTATATAAGTAAAAGATACACCCGGCAATAACTATGATCGTCATCCAGTCTGCGACCTTGTCCGGAATATTAAACCAGCTTATATTCCACGATTCATCCAATAGAACAAGATGACCCAAAAGAAAAACAGGCGTAAGTATTAAACATATATGAAAAGCAAAAGAGACTATAGTAAAAATTGGTCTTTTTTGCATATACTGATTATTAAAAGGTATTACCCAGTGCACAAGAGAAGCTAAACTGTGCTTTAATGACATATGCCTGAACAAAGTCATATCCTTTTTAGCGCCGGACAACATGTTGTATATTTTATACAGGCTCCCGCCGATAAAAATTATAAAGGCTATCCATACAAGCGGCCCGCTTACAAATTCATACATTTGCTTTCCCCCTTTTTGAAAATATTATTCAAAAGTTTTAGCTTTATATTTATTTTATTAAATAAAAACACTTATTATTAACTCAATTTTATATATCACTTAACGAAACTACTTTGCGATAATATTTCCCATCTTCTACACCGCATATCATTACCTTGGTTCCATCAGGCGATATAACAGGATTCCAGAGGGCCTCATAATCGTTTCCCCGGATTTTGCCGTTAACTGCGACAGCATACTTACCGTTTTTCTCTACCTTGCATATTACCTTGTCACCGTTGGGACTGAAAACAGGCTGCCAGATATTATCAAAAGCTTCTCCAAGTACGGTTCCATCAACAACAAGAAACCAGTTGCCGCTGTCTTTTGCAATTGCCGCAACCTTTCTGCCATCAGGGCTGAAATGTGGTTTTAAGATACATTCATTGAATGTTTTTGACCATGGCTGTTCATTAACGGCGATTGTCCATTTGGCAAAAGATGGGGCAACTGCTGCCGCAATATTGTTGCCATCAGGACTGTATGTTTGATGCATAAGATTGATAAAACCTGTGTTCCAAACAATCCTGCCATTTGTTGCCAGGAACCACTGGCCTGCCTGCCTAACCGGCACAGTAATTTCATTGCTGTTTGTAGGATGAAACACCGGCTCCCATGTACATCCAAATTTTTCGTTCCACGGATTCTCATCAACGACAATGCCGTATTCACAAATACTATTCCTGTATTCAGCGGCAATTTTCTGGCCGTCATTGCTCATTGTCATGCCGTAAACATCAACATAATTATCTTTCCACGGCTTGCCGTTTACAACCACCGACCAGGAGCCTTTCGTAAATGCATTAACATCGGCTTCTGCAATAGCAACGGTTTGAGCTATTACGGCCGATGTTTTACCATCCGGGCTTATTACATGGCTTGCTATGCTCTCAAGCTTAACCGGGCATTCCCATACCTTTCCATTAACTAATATCCCGTAACCACTCTCCTGCCTGACAATTGCCGCAATAGTTTTTCCGTCAGCACTAAACTTGGTCTCCCAGATGTATTCGTATGTTTCCTCCAGAGCAACGCCGTCAACAGCCAGTGTCCATTCCATATCCTTTGAAATAAGTGCAGTCAGTCTGTCATCAGGGCTGAATCTGGTATACCAGATCTTCTCAAATGGTTCTTCCCATGTTCCTTCGTTAACAGCTACGTTGAATTCTCCTTCCCCTATTTTGACGATAGAGGCTATCTTCTCACCATCGGGACTGATATAAGGCTCCCAGACATCTTCAAACTGGTCTTTCCATTTTGCTGTATCGGCAAGCATTTTTTCTTTGCTTTCCCAGTCCCAGCTTTCAATATTACTCATTTAAAAACCTCCTAACCTTTAATCTGTTAATAAAAATCTTTATATTTTTTGACAGGATATAACAAAATATAAAAAAAGTAAAGGAATCATGTTAAGGAACGTGGACGAAACAACTTCCTCAAGCAGGCGCACAGATTTGGGTCGAATTTGTTTGATCTCAGATCACAAAAGTTGATGGAATAGTGAGCTATTTCAATATTTTTGGGATTTGAGATCGAACAAAGTCGGCCTGAAGCTGTGATGCATAGTTGGGGAAGTTATTTCGTCCACGTTCCTAATCCTGTCAGTCCGTCCTTTTTTCCCGAGCCCTAAAGCCTGGCCCACTCATTATAAAATTTTTGCAATCTCTCTATCTGCATTTTTTCCTTTGAACTTGAAATATAATCCACAATATCTTTCAGCACCTTTATGTTGAAAGGCGTTATCATGTAAAAAATCACTCCCTGCTTTCTGACTTTTAATTCCAGATCTCTAGAGTTTCGATCGGTCATAGTAACGATCTTAATATCCGGACATATACTTTTAACCTGCTCAATTAATTTGCAGCCATCAAATGCTTTTGATGAGATACTGAGCAACACAAGATCGAATTTATTATTACTGACCTTCATTAAGGCATCTTCGGCTGAATTAGCAATTTCTATGCTACGGACAAATTTCTCAACGTCTTTTTTAACAGTACTGGCAGCAAAAAAATCATCAATAATCAGGATATCCATTTTTATCATGTTTTTTTCACAGCGAAGAACGCGAAGAACAAAAAAATTATAAAGCATTAATTGTTCGTGTACTTCGTGGTTTAATTTTTCCTTATTATGAAAATCTATAGCTCTAAAATTCAGATTAGCGTATGTTTGGATATTACTTAGCAATGGATGTGCCAAAAAATTAAGGGAATATCTATCTATTGGTATTTATAGATGATATTTATATTTATCTGGTATGAATTGTTATAGGGAGAAAAAGATAGACTGACATTAATGACATGAAGGATATAATAATTGAGTTTTACCGCTTGATATAATTTAGTATTTTATATATATGCCACATATGGCATATATTATGACATGGTTAGCTCAAACCTAAATTAAAATGTTTTAATTTTCTGTAAAGAGTTCTTTCGGGTATGCCCAGCGTTTTTGCTGTTTTACCCCTGTGCCACTTATTATGATTTAACACTTTAGAAATATAGTCTTTTTCGAACAGTTCTACTGCATCGCGCAGTCCTGCATTTTCTTGCAGCAATTCTTTGTTTGAATCATTAACCTCATTTGCTGCCCTGGAGCCCCGCGGGTTGATAAAATCAAGGCTCTGTATTGTAATATAACGTTTTAAAACATTTTCAAGCTCCCGAACGTTGCCTGGCCAATCATGGTTGTCTATAGCTTCAAATATCTTTACCGGAAGGCTCTGTCTTTCTTTACTATCACAATGAAGTTTTAAGAAATGTTCAACAAGCAAAGGGACATCTTCCTTACGTTCTCTTAAAGGCGGTACAGTAACAGGTATAACATGCATCCTGTAAAAGAAATCTTCCCGCATCAAATTCTTGTTAACCTGTTCCAGCAGGTTTTTATTTGTAGCAGCTATAATACGGAAGTCTGAGTATTTAGCTTTATTGCTGCCAACAGGCGTATAACCTCCGCCATCAATAACTCTTAGTAATTTTACCTGCAGGCTGAGATCAAGCTCACTAACTTCATCCAGGAAAAGAGTACCTCCTCCGGCAAGGTCCAGGTATCCATGCTTATCCATGTTTGCCCCGGTAAAGGCTCCCTTTTTATATCCAAAAAACTCGCTCTCAAGAAGCGTTTCAGGAATAGCTCCGCAGTTCACAGCAACAAAAACCTTATCTCTTCTGTTGCTCATATCATGTATGGCTCTTGCAACCATTTCTTTGCCGGTACCGGATTCACCAGAAATTACCACATTGGCATCGGAGTTAGCGGCCTTTAAAATAAGTTCATATATTTCCTGCATTGGCTGGCTCTTGCCAATAATATCTCCAAACCTGTATCTCTCCTTTATGGAAGATCTAAGCCTTATGTTCTCATTTCTAAGTCGCTCTGTTATTACAATTTCCCGGAGCCTTGTTTCTGTAATATCCTTGATAGTCGTGAGAACAGCGGACATACCTTTCCATTTAATTATATTATGATGCACTTTTACCCAAAACTTGCGTCCTTCACGTGTAATGCATTGCGCTCTGAAAATTTTTTCACCTGACAGGCCCGACTCAAGCTTACCATAAATTTCCTTGATACCCTGATCAAAACCACATGAAATCAGATCAACAGCTCTTTTACCAAGTATCTGGTTTGCATTTGTGTGACCGAACATTGAAACAAAAGCATTATTTACAAATAAAAACTTCCCATTTTGAACAAGCGTAACCCCATCAGCGACATGCTCGGTAAGTGTTTGGTACCGCTCTTCACTTTCCCTGAGCGCCTGTTCTGCCCGCTTTCGTTCTTTTATTTCCCGCTTCAGCCGGTCGTTTGCCTTAACTGATTCTGCGGTTCGTTCTTCCACTTTCTGTTCGAGTTCGGCACGAGTCTTTTTTAACTCCCTTGAAGCTTCAATGTGTTTCAATGGTTTTACCTGTATGTTTTATCTTTCTTCAAACGGCTAAAAGCTTTTGCCGCAAAAGATCAAGAGCTGTTATCGCAAAAATCGTTTTATTTCTTAATCTTTCATTGAATTGAAAATTTAAACGATATGCTTCAACAGAATCTTCTGTGGCAATTCCTATGCAGACCGTTCCAACCGGCTTTCCCTCGGTTCCTCCGCCAGGGCCGGCAATACCGCTTGTTGATATTCCGTAAGTTGCACCGGCAATACGCCGCGCGCCATCTGCCATCTCTTTTGCAGTCTCTTCATGCACGGCTCCGTATTTCTTCAAGGTAGCCTCTGACACGCCAAGAACTTTGATCTTTGCTTTATTTGAATATGTCACACCAGAAAAGAGAAAATAATCAGAGCTGCCAGGCACATTAGTAAGCAGATTAGATATCAGACCGCCTGTGCAACTTTCAGCAACTGCTATTGTCGCTTTTTTCTTGCGAAGAAGGCTGCCTGTTACAGTTTCCATAGATTTACCGTCGGCAGAAAATGCACATTCGCCGATTTTATTCAATACAAATCCCGAAGCTTTTTTCAGAAGAATATCTGCTCTCTCTTTATCCTTGCCTCGAAAATAAAGTCTAACATAAATTATAGGGAATTTGGCACGCAGTCCCAGCCTGATCCCCGAAAACTTTTCTGTCAAACCAGCCAGACGTTCGTTTACAACAGCTTCCGACAAACCAAATGTTGATATAGTCTTTACAAGGCTAAAACTTCTTTTCCCCTTCTGAAGCTTATCTATCCAGGGCAGCACCCAGTCTAAAAGCATCCTTCGCATTTCAGAGGGAACACCGGGAAGAAAGAAAAAAACGCACCTGCTTATTCTTAGCACAAAGCCAGGGGCTGTACCAACAGAATTGAAAAGACACTCAGCTCCCTCAGGCAGCATGGCCTGTTTCTTGTTTAAAGCAATAACGTCGCGACCTTGTGTTTTAAGAAAATTTTCAATAGAAGACATAGCCTTGCAGTCGAACACAAGTTCAACGCCTGCCGCCCTTGCGGCCGCATCTGCTGTAATATCATCTAATGTAGGACCAAGCCCACCGGTAACCACACCCAGATCAGCACGTATGCTTATCTCTTTAAGAATAGCTGCAATAGTTGCAACATCATCACCCACGCATCCATGCCGTACTACCTCTATACCTGCTTCTTCCAGTTTTTGGGCAATATGGGCGGAATTGCCGTCAATTACAGCTCCTGTGAGTATTTCATCACCTGTTGCAAGAATCTCTGCTTTCATAATTTAATAGTTTGACGCAAAAATTGGGAAAAATAGCAATTTTCGTTCGGACACTATCTGTTACCGTGAGGTCTTCGCCCCATATGGTGCTTATTAATCAAAGGGGTTACCCAAATATAATCTGCAAAAGAAATTTCGGCGCCAGCTTCACTGCCTGCCGATGCGAGAAAAATAGTTTTGAACGAAGCTCCCGTGCGGCGAAATACTCTGTCTGGAATTCCAAATTTATGCACAATATGACCATTTCCAACAAGTACTATCATTGGATTTCCCTTTAAATTTTGTGAGATTGATTCAGCCATTATCTCTTCCCATACACATTGGGCCATATAGAAATTCTCAAATTTTTCCCTTCCTTTGACTTTGTGTTTTTCGAATATTTTTTCTAAATAGGCTTTGTGGTCAGCGTTTGAGGTGTCTATTTCCTTTGGAAGGTTTTTCTTTTCATCGTTAGAAAGGGTCTCAATTCCGCCAATGGCTATCTTTGGCGGAATATGGAAAGGAAGATTAAGACCAACTATTCTTATTTTGTTATTTTTTAGAAAAAGTAGAATATCCTTATATAATTCAAAGTTAAACCTCCAGTTAGCGTACCAGTGCATTTTTTCCATAAATTCTTTTTCATTCAGTTCACCATCCGACCAAAGATAAAGAATCTGCTGGTATGATCGATCAAATGTTTCCATGCCAACAGAAATATATGGATGCGACTTGAAAATTTTTTTAATTAATCTGAGCTGAATATCATGATGTGAAGGGTCATTATGCCTTTCTCCTACATAAATTACCTGGACATTTTCAAGATCATTAATAAGATGCTCATAAGATACCGGCTTGCCGGTTTCTGCAGAAATAATGGTACCCACTTCAAATGATTCTGATATATCTTTTATAAAAAGCTTCTTTACAGGCAAAGCACACCCACAAATATTACTAAAAAATATGCTGAAGAGAAAAATGTTAGTTAACCATATAGTTATAAAATTCATTCTTGGCATAATTTATTTCCATAGCTTGATCTATCAATGGATTGCATGTTATAATTAATTTCTTAATAAAAATTTCCCAAATGACTTAACTTTTTGTAATTGTTGAACATAAGTGCCTAAAGTATATTGAAGTGCGTAAAGTTAAGGAATGCTACCATTTTATATATTCCTTAAAACATCAATATATAAGAGAGCAAACTCTAAGGAACGTGGACGAATTAACTTCCACAAGTAGGCGCACAGATTTGGGTCAAATTTGTTCGATCTCAGATCACAAAAGTTGATGGAATAGCGAGCTATTTCAATAGTTTTGTGATTTGAG
>JABZFQ010000124.1 GCA_014237365.1 Desulfobacteraceae bacterium
TGATAGTAAAATGACCATTTTCCCTGAAATATTAGTTACTTATAATAACATATTGAATTTATTCTAAAATATAATAACATGCTGATATTTAAGGATAAAAAAATAAGCGAATAATGGGTCTTTTTACATAAGTTAACTGGCAATTCGGATGCTAATGAGAATATCTGCTTAAAAATGCCTTGCGTCGGGAATTGCTGAAGCTGTGATGCATAGTTGGGGAAGTTATTTCTTCCCCGTTCCTTATATGCTATCGTCATTTTTTGGCCCGTGGCTGATGCTGAGCAAAAGAGGGAAATAGGGAGGATCATATTATGAAGCTCATAGTCCAAATACCATGTTACAATGAAGAGCGCAGTTTGCCGCAAACAGTAAAAGACATCCCCCGCAAAGTAGACGGAATTGACCATGTGGAAATCCTTATCATTGACGATGGAAGCATTGATAGAACCGCTGAGGTGGCAAAGGAAATCGGTGTTGACCATATCGTGAGAAACATTTGCAACAAGGGACTTGCCCGCACCTTTCTTGCAGGACTTGATGCATGCCTGAGACTTGGTGCTGATATTATAGTCAATACGGACGGAGATAATCAGTATAAGGGAAAAGATATTCCAAAGCTGATAGAACCTATTCTGAAAGGCGAGGCTGATATTGTAATAGGTGATCGTCAGACTGATAAGGTTCAACATTTTAGCCCTTTAAAGAAAAAACTGCAAAAACTGGGAAGCTGGGCGCTGCGCGGTCTTTCTGAAATCGATGTTCCGGATGCTGTAAGCGGTTTTAGGGCATTTAGACGGGAAGCAGCCATGCAAATGAACATTATTTCGCCTTTTTCATATACGATTGAGACTATCATCCAGGCCGGAAAAAAACAACTTGCAGTAACCAGTGTGCCCATAGGCACAAACCCCAAGACGCGTGAATCAAGGCTTTTTAAAAGTATTCCCAGATTTATTGCGCTCTCACTGACCACAATGATTCGCATGTACACTATGTATCAACCATTGCGCGTATTTTTCTATATTGGTTTTTTCTTTATTCTTGCAGGCTTAATTCCCTCAGTACGTTTTTTGATCTATTATTTTATGGGGCAGGGTAGTGGTCATATTCAGTCATTGATTTTTGCGGCAATTTTATTTATAGTTGGCTTTCAGGTTTTGGTGGTTGGGCTAGTTGCAGACGTTATATCCTTTAATCGAAGACTGATAGAGGAAACTCTTTTGCGGGTGAGGCGGATAGAGCTAACTCATTTGAATCCTAATAAAAAGAAATGAACAATTTCTGTATGAATAGTTTATTGGTACATACGTTTTACTATCAAGTGTTTCCGCTTTTCGTATTCTTTCAGTTGCTTTGTTAGATGGAATACAGAATGCTGTTTGATAGAAACAGCTAATTATTGACAGGAGTTGAATGAAATTCTTAATTGATTTACAGCATCCCGCACATCTCCATTTTTTCCGAAATTTGATTCTAAGGCTCATGGGCGAAGGCCATGAAGTTGTAGTTACTGGTCGCGACAAGGATATACTTAGAGAGCTTTCAAGAACTGTTGGTTTTCAAGTTGCATTTTTCGGAGTTGCACGTAAGGGAGTGCTCAACCTTGCCACAGAATTCATTTATCGGCAATGGCATTTATTCAAAGTTGTCAGGAATTTTGAACCTGATGTTATGATGGCAATCGCTGGTACGTACATTAGCATAGTTGGAAAACTGATGCGAATTCCGACTTATGTATTCTATGACACCGAACATGCGACTCTGTCAAATCTCCTATCCTACCCTTTTGCAAGGTGTATATATGTACCAAAGTGCTATAAGAACGAAATCCGCTGGAATCATATTAGATATAATGGATATCACGAATTAGCTTATCTTCATCCGAAATATTTCACACCAGACAAGTCCGTCCTTGAAAAAATCGGTCTTAATACAGGGGAGGTCTTTTCCATCGTGCGGTTTGTGGGATGGGGAGCTGCGCATGATATTGGTCTAACAGGTTTTACGCATGCAAACAAGCTTCGTGCCATTGAGGAACTCAGCCGTTATGGACGCGTGCTGATTTCCTGCGAGGGGGATCTGCCTGACGAACTCGAAGAATACCGGCTTCACCTTGATGTTTCACGGATCCATAGCCTGATGGCCTTTTCCTCGCTTATCTTCGGCGAAAGCGCCACCATGTGCTCCGAAGGGGCTGTTCTGGGAGTGCCAGGCATATATGTCGATCCCATAGGACGCGGCTACACCGACGAGCAGGAACGCGACTATGGCTTGGTCTTCAACTTCACGAATGAACAGCAGGACGAAGCCATTTCCAAGGGTGTAGAAATTTTATCAAGCTTCCAGCGCGAAGAGTGGCAGGCCAGGGGCAAAAGGCTCGTCGAGGAAAAGATTGATGTCGGTGAGATGCTTTACCGCGTCGCCATGGAAAGGCCATTTGCATGAAAACCGACAACGTGATTGATGTCTGTATCCGTTCTCTGGAATGGGCTTGCTTGCGCAACTACAAGGGCTACAGCAAATTTGACGCGTTAAACAGTCCTTTGCTGAGGGCAGTATCGGGGAAGTCACGTTTCCTGCGTAGCGCGTTTGTTTTCGGCATGAGTCGCATGCCGGTTAATATTCGGCCACTCTTTTTCGTTCAGAAGAAGCAGAATCCCAAGGGGCTTGCACTTTTCGCCAGGGCTTACCTTAATTTGTACAGGGCCACGGGAAATGGGTTCTTCAAGGATGAAGGCCTCCGCCTGCTGAAAATCCTTTTGGGAATTTCAAAATTGAACGAATATTCGGGCCACTGCTGGGGCTATGATCATCCGTGGCAGAACATCGCCTTTTTCATTCCTCCCTATGAGCCGAACTGCGTTGTCACGTGTGCCGCAGCCGAGGGTTTCCTGCAGGCATATGAATTAACCAAAAAGAACGAATACCTTGATGTGGCTGAATCCGTGGCAAACTTTATTTTAAAAGACCTGTCACAAATAGATGTGGGGCCGGGGATGCGTTGCTGCAGTTACGACCTTCACAGCTCCTGGAAGGTCATCAATGTTAATGCCTTTGCGTCTGCCTTTCTGGCTAAGCTGTATCTCCTTACGAAAAAAGAGGAATACAAAGTATCGTCGCAGGCGATGATGCGTTGGGTTATCTCCAAAAAGACATATTACCATACATGGTACTACACGGATCCACCAGAAGCGTCCCGCATTACACATGACAACTACCATACTGGTTTTGTTCTGGACTCAATACAGGATTATCTTGAGGTTTTACCAAATGCAGAGATGAAAAAAATATGGCATGAAGGCATTGACTTTTATAAATCTAATCTTTTTACACCAGACCATGCTCCAAAATGGATGCATGACAGAACTTATCCACACGACATACATGGCTCGGCGCAAGGGATAATAACATTTTCACGCGCCTCGGCAGAGAACCCTTTACATATCGATTTCGCAAAAAGCATACTCAAGTGGACACTGCTAAACCTCTACTCAAAAACGGGGGGACGGTTTTATTATCAAAAAGGCAGGTTTTGGACAAAACGTTTCACACTAATGCGCTGGTCTCAAGCCTGGATGTGTTACGCCATGTCATGTTACCTGTTAATCTCAAGAAGAAGTAATGAATGACCAGGCATGCCTAAAAAAATTGAAAGGACTTTTTTTAATATATGGCAAACAACTCCCGGCAAAACAGATGTCCCTTTGTATCAGTCATCATCCCCGTGTATAATGACTCTGAACGCCTTTTTGAATTGCTGGGTTCTCTGGACTGCCAAAGCTACGGTCGCGAAAACTATGAAATCATTGTAGTTGACAACGGTTCTGATGAAGACCTCAAGCAGATCGCCGATAAATTCGATGTTAGGCTGTTGTACGAAAAAGATATCCAAAGCTCGTATGCCGCGCGCAACAAAGGTATTGGCCTGGCTCGAGGAGAAGACATTTATGCCTTTATTGATTCTGACTGCAAAGCTTGCGACAACTGGATCAGCGAAGGTATAAAAGCACTGCAACAAACCAATGCGTCCATAGTGGGTGGCAAGGTCGTATTTACATTTTCCCCTAAAAAACGGGCTGCCGAATATTATGATGCATCAACCAATTTCCAGTTCGAAGAAAAAATCAAAAGAGGAACCTGTGGCGGAGGCAATCTTTTCGTCAAGAAAGATGTTTTTGATTCAATTGGCCTGTTCCCGCAAAATATAAAATCCGGTGGCGATGTTTTATTCACCATGAAGGCTACCCAAAGCGGGTTCAAACTCGTATATGCACCAGATGCTCGTGTATATCACCCCACCAGAAATTTTTTTCAATTGATTATTAAAACCTTCCGAGTTGCCGTTGGTAAAGCCAACATTAAGAAAATGTCGAGGGATTCCTTACAAAAAAAATCAGTAAAATTAGTCCAAAGCGGCAGTATCTGGTCACTTATCAGCCCCTGGCATTTGAAAAGAAAAATGATAAGTTCCGGATACCGGGTGGGTTTTTTAAAATTTATATCTATACTGTTAGTGGCTTATAACATTTTATTTGTAGGGTTGCTTGGGGTATTGTATGGGAAATACGGCAAAAGTAAAACTGATAAAAAGTAGTCTTCAGGAAAAATAGCTGGAAAGAGGATTTTCGCGCTATTGGATAAGATACGAATTGCCTGCTTGATGACACTTTGCCAAACTGAAAGTCCTGTCATTGTTGTCGGCATCCTACGGGATGCTCTCAACGGCAGCTATGCTTATGGTGGTTAGCTATATTATTGCTGGAAAGGTTAATATAAAATATTAACTATCCCTCTGTTTGAAACCATTGTGCAAGCATTAAGCTTGTTTATGCATCTCAAGGAACCATACATATGAAAGTTGCTTTTATCGACTTTATCAAAGAAAACAGCCCTGGTTTGGGAAAACGCATGAATGCATTGGCTGACGGGGCCAGGCAAGCCGGAATTGACAATGTTGATTTTTACTATTTAAACAGATTAAAACACGATACTGGCGGGATAGTCCGATATATTAAATTTCGGGAAAAGATATTTCCTTTTAATTATTTTGACTTTTTTTTCCGGCGATATAGGATTATCGAAAAAAGCGTTAATCTGAAAAGATACGACTTTATTATTTTACGGTATCCCTTTGGTGATCCGTCAGGAGTAAAATTTACTTTAAAATACAATACCATCACCGTACATCACAGTCTGGAAATTTCAAGATATAAGTCCTATCTGAAAGAAAAACTTTCTCCCCTGATCAGGGGGTTAAAAATAATCAGATTGAAATTAGAAATTTTGTTTGGTCCGAAAATCCTGGAGCATGCAAAAGGAATCATAGGAGTAACAGATGAAATTAGAAAGGCTGAGCTGAGCCGTATAAATAATGATATTCCCTCTGCCGCTATATCAAATGGTATTACGGTTAAAAATATATCTCACACCGGCTTTAAAAAATTTGATGGCACAAATCTTGATTTAGTTATGATTTTTGGTTCTATCAATCCATGGTATGGTGTGGATAGGATAATATCTGCTGTAAACCGCTATCAAGGGAGTGTAAAAATAACCCTTCATATAATAGGGAATGTTATAAAGTCTGATCTTCGTCATATGGCTTCAGATTTTTCGATGATCAAATTTCATGGCTTTAAGAATGGAAAAGAACTTGATGAGATAATGAAGAATATGAACTTAGCGATATGTACACTTGCCTTTTTTAGAATAGACTTGAACGAAGCATGTTCATTAAAAACAAGGGAATATACAGCACGAGGAATACCATTTGTTTTGGCCTATCAAGACACAGATCTGCAGCACGTTGATAAAAAATACCGGTTCTATTTACCCATGGCAAATAATGACTCAATGATTGAAATGGATCAGATTATTAATTTTGCGAAACATATGAGTATATTTGGTAACGGGGAATCAATCTCGGATTATATGAGAGCATATGCTTTAAGGCATATGGACTGGTCCGTTAAATTGAAACAATATATTGAGTTTGTGGAGGAATTGGGAGATTCTTGAAAAATGGGATAAACACCATGATCTATGTTTCACAAGCAAAGCGGCTTTTTTTCTGAACTCTTAAGTCCAATTTGAACAATCACTTACAGTAATGAATAACAAAAAGATTCGAATAATTACAGTCCTGGGTGCCCGACCCCAATTCATAAAGGCATCTGTTATCAGCAGGGCTATTCAATACCACAATGATAGCTGCACAGGACTAATAATTGAGGAAGAAATTGTACACACAGGTCAGCACTTTGATTATGGCATGAGTGAGGTCTTTTTTGAGAAAATGCAAATTCCCCGTCCGACCATCAATCTGAATATTAATTCATGCGATCATGGGGAGATGACAGGGGAAATGATTATTGCCCTGGAGAAGGTATTCAGAGACCGAAACCCTGACTGGGTCCTGGTCTATGGCGACACCAACTCCACACTATCAGGAGCTCTGGCAGCAGTTAAGCTGCATATACCGGTGGCCCATGTGGAGGCTGGTTTGCGCAGTTTCAATAAACGTATGCCGGAAGAAATAAATCGTGTGTTGACGGATCAGATCTCCCATCTGCTTCTGTGTCCGAGCCAACAGGCGGTGGACAACCTTTTGTCAGAAGGAATAGGGAAAGAAAATAGTACATCTGCCGCCATTGACAGCTTGTTTGATAAACCACCTAAAGTCGTAATGACGGGAGATGTCATGTACGATTCGTTTCTTTTTTGGCGAAAGCAAGCATGTGACCTTGACATTATTCGAGATCTTTCTTTACCTTCATCCTTTATTCTTGCTACGCTGCACCGCCAGGAAAACACGGATGATGCCAAAAAGTTGGGCGTTCTAATTGCGACGATGGGAGAAGTCGGCAGAAAATTTGCTCCCGTGGTTATGCCCATCCATCCACGAACCAGGAAGCTCCTCGATGAGTATGCCATTGATCTGCCCGACGGTATATTGCCCTTATCCCCAGTTTCGTATCATCAAATGGTAAGTTTAATAGACAGATGTCAGCTTGTGATAACAGACTCAGGTGGTTTACAAAAAGAAGCCTACTTTGCAGAGAAGTGTTGCATCACTCTGCGAGAACAGACAGAGTGGGTTGAGACTGTTGATTCAGGAACAAATTTGATCGCCGGAAGTGATGCTGAAAAGATTTTATCAGGAGCCGAGAGCTTTCTATCAGATAAGCGTTCTCTGTCTTTTGCGCCATTATATGGTAATGGTAATGCAGGCAGGAAAGTAGTTGAAGCCATATTGAACTTTTAGATATTATGTCAAAATCCCCATCCTCCTTATGTGTTGAGAATATTTCGCCACTTTGGATTTACCGACGAGGAGATAGAAGGTTTGCTGAAATGAAGGGATAATAAATCCGATAAGCATTACACACAGGCAAGGTTATTTACTTAATTATAGCATGTCCCGCAGATCCCTTCAATTCTTGACAGTTGGAGTGCCAAATGATAGTTTTTTTGTAACAGAGGAGGTCGGGTATGCAAGAAGAATATACTGGAACATTAATAGAAGATGGGCACATCTCCATTCCTAAAGAAATCATCGCTAAACTGAAGATAGATAGAGGAAGTAGACTACGTGTAACAGTTAAGGTGGAAAAACGGCTCTCAAAGAAAAAGATCCTGTCTTACGCAGGCTTACTTTCCGATTTGACAGCGGAAGAACAAAGGCGTTTTGATGAATCCATTGAAAGGAGAAGTCTTTTCGGGCGGAGAAAAGTAGAGATATGAAACGATGCACTTTGGACACTAATATCATTACGGCTTTTCTGAAAAATGATTCGCGAGTAGTGGAGAAGGTCTCAGATTATCTTGAATTTTTTTGATAAGCTTACCATCGTGTTTTTCGTGCCCTTCGTGGTGCAAGAAAATTGTATAGAACTATAAATGCAGCGATAAAAGTTAAAAAGTTAAGAACTCTACACTGCGAGTAATTGGATCCCCAACAGACCACATCTCGTGAAGAATGAAAACCCGTCCCAGTGTGCGCATTTGCTGCTGTTTCTATGCTTGAAAAGTTTAATCACTCAATTAGCCTTTAATCTGGAATTGAGCCTAGCTCCAAAAGATGATCAACTAAAAAAACTGGGATATAGAATACTGATAATTAGAAAATATCTTATATTTTATATGGTTTCAGACCTTTGGTTTCCGCTTGACAAACAATACCATTGATATATACTAAAAATATATATTAATGATGGAGGATAACAATGAAAACAGCAAAATTGTTTAAAAACGGGCGAAGCCAAGCCGTCAGATTGCCAAAGGAATTCAGAATGACAGGCGACGAAGTGTATATCAAAAAGCAAGGCGAGGTAATTATCTTGTTACCTAAAGAAAAGTCATGGAATACTCTTTTTGACAGTCTGAATCATTTCGCGAAAGATTTTAAAATCAAGCGGAATCAACCCGTAGAAAATCAAAAACGAGAGCCAATGTTCAAATGAAATACCTTTTGGATACAAATATTTGCATATACGTCATAAATGAAAAGCCAGAGAAAGTATTGAGAAAATTTGAGCAATATCCTGTTCATGAATTTGGGATTTCTTCAATAACACATGCAGAGCTTCAGTATGGAGTTGAAAAAAGCAAGAATAAAGATACAAATCAAAATGCCCTTGATGAGTTCCTGTTGTCGTTAACAATTTTTCCTTTCCATGGCAAAAGATTGGTTGCATGCTGTGGGGAAATAAGGGCATTGCTGGAATCCAAAGGTAAAACAATCGGCCCGCTTGATACGCTAATCGCCGCTCATGCTTTGAGTCTGGATCTAACGATAATTTCAAATAACATCAAAGAATTTTCGAGAATCCCAAACCTTAAATATGAGAACTGGATATGATCATTCGAGTTGAGACAAGAACATTTTTCATCTTTCACGCTTTTAACTGGGGGTAAATCCTGCCTGCTCCGTAGGTCCGACAGATCGTACTGGGGTTAAATTGCACTTGCTTTTATTTATCTGGGACGCAGCCTCAATTATTGAAAAACAGATATTAAACCACGAAGTACACGAAGGGACACGAAGATTGGATTTTGATGGTTTTATAGTTACTTCGTGTTCTTCGTGAACTTCGTGGTGAAAAAAGATTGTAGGGAACCTGTGCTCTCCAATTTTCCCTGTGCAAGGAGGTAATACGATGGATTTTCATACCGCAGTATTGAGAAAAAGTGGTCCATATTGGGTCGTCTTATGTTTAGAAAATGGAATAGTCGGCCAAGGTTATACAAAAGAAGCGGCAATTGCAAAACTAAAAGAAGCGATAGACTCTATTGCGGAAGCGCAAAGGATAGATAGCGCTGTTTATTCTGCCCCTTTATTAATAAAAGAACTGCATGAGTTTTTAACAATAGAAGGAGTAGAAACCATTTCAGAACCATTGGAACTGCGAGCTTTATATGCTTAAAAATCTGCCCTCTTTGAAGGCAAAACAGCTTGTCCGGTTGTTAAAATCCGGAGGATGTAAGTTTTGCAGAGAGGGAAAGGGTGACCATAAGCTATACGTGCGTCATATTGAGGGAAAGAAGAGATTGGCGCCCATTGACATGGGTGAAGAAGGAGTTCTCGCCCCCGTATGCATTGCGGATATTCCGTCAATTTGGATTCAGTGACACCGAGATTGAAAATTGGAAAGTAGCGAATCATTTGTTTGAAAAGAAGGATTACTCTTATGCATTGTTTTTTTGCCATTTAACGATTGAAAAAATTTTAAAAGCAATTTTTACCGATAAAAAGGACAAAACACCACCATTTTCACATAACCTTACTATATCTTTCTGAAAAAGCCGGTCTGGAATTGAATGATGAAAATTTGGAATTACTTGAGGAGGTTTCGGATTTTAACCTTGAACCAAGGTATCCGGATGATAAGTTCTCATTTTATAAGAAAAGCACCATGGAATTTACGAAAAATAAACTTAGGAACGTGGACGAAATAACTTCCCCAACTATGCATCACAGCTTCAGGCCGCCTTTGTCCGATCTCAAATCCCAAAAATATTGAAACAGGTAAGCTATTCCTTCAACTTTTGTGATCTGAGATCAAACAAATTCGACCCAAATCTGTGCGCCTACTTGGGGAAGTTAATTCGTCCACGTTCCTTAAACAAATTGAGAGATTAAAAAAAAGGCTTCTTCAAAAGCTTCAACCATCAATTTAATAAAAAAATATATAGCACGATTAAAAGAAAATAACATCCCTGTTGAAAAAGTGTTGTTGTTTGGTTCTTACATGAAAGGAACACCAAGGGAAGACAGTGGTATAGATATTGCTGTTATTTCATCCGTATTTAAAGGTGACAGATATTCAGATAGAAGGTTGATTCCCTTAAGACGTGGAATAGACAGCAGGATTGAGCCTATACCATTTACTCCTGAAGACTATGAAGAAGGTGGAATGCTTATTGATGAAATTAAGAGTACCGGACAGGAAATCCTGTAGTTTGACATGACCCCTTGAACTACTCTGCCAGGGCATGCCAGGGGAATAGGGGACGGGGCATGGAGGTTTTGATTGACAGCGGCGCAGTGACAGCCATGCGTCAATACGGATTGAGTATTTATCATAGCTCCAGCAATGTAAAAGAGCAGAAGCCGAACGTACTGGGTCGTGGGATAGAGATAGATGTTCTCTGTGCTGGGGTAAGGAGATAATGATCCCTATTGAGGTTAAGGCTCGCTCAAAAATAACTTGGCATTTTTGCATCCCGACTTCACCATATCTTTAACCAGTCTTCAATCGCAAAAGTCCTCGAAATAGCTCGCTATTCCTGCGGTTTTGCTCAATCAGATTGATTAAATCTACGACAAATTCGGGCGCAAATGCTACCAAGTTATTTCGTCCCCGTTCCTAAACTGACAAAATAATGACCCTTATGATGTATTCAGCCAAAAGAGAGGTAAAGATATGTACGGAAAACCGTTGTTTGTGCATGCCGAGTGGGACGAAGTTGCACGTGTCTGGGTGGTCACCAGCAACGATGTGCCAGGTCTATCCACTGAAGAGGATAATTTAGAGGGCCTAATCGAAAAGCTGAAAGTAATGATTCCGGAACTTCTTGATGCTAATGAAGCGAAAGGGGAACGGGAGGTGCCTTTCGAGCTCCTAACCCGCCGCTTTGAGATCGCGCAACGCACGAGTTGCTGATGCCCTCTTTCACACCGAAGTTAAAATAACTTTTGCGAGATGCGGGATGCTCTTTCGGACGTCGCTGAAAAGATTTTATCAGGAGCCGAGAGCTTTCTATCAGATAAGCGGCCTCTGTCTTTTGCGCCATTATATGGGAATGGTGATGCTGGCAGGAAGGTAGTTAACGCATTATTGGAATTCTATATAATATGTCAAAATCCCCATCCCCTTTTGTTTCTAATGTATTAAAGCTCACCTCGGGCAGTATAGTAGCCCAGGGCTTGGGTATACTGGCTGCACCGATTCTGACACGGCTGTTTGCTCCAGAGGCTTTTGGGGTTGCTGCCCTTTTCGCATCTATCACAGGCATTATTGGTGTGGTGGCCTGCCTCCGGTATGAACTTTCCATCATGCTTCCGAAAACAGATGAAGAGGCGGCAAATCTTCTTGGTGTAAGCGCCTTTTTTGTTCTGGTCGTCACAGGCATAAGTGTTCTCGTTATCCTTTTTGCAGGTGATCGTATCGCGCGATTACTCAATTCTCCAGATTTAAGCAAATATCTCTGGCTGGTCCCGCCGACGGTATTTGTAAGCGGCGTATTTCTGGCCCTGAATTACTGGAATTCACGAACCAAGCACTTTGGCCGCCTTTCCATTGCAAGAGTTGTTTCATCTGTTGCTACTCAGATAACAAAATTAAGTGCTGGTTTTGCCGGATTTGTCAGCGGCGGTGTGCTGATTGGTACAGGCATTCTGGGTCAGATTGTTTCCACATTTGTTCTTGGTGGTCAGATTTGGCGGGATGATCGCCATTTATTCAAAGCAAGCATTCGATGGGAAAAGATGATTACCGGGTTGAAGCGGCACAAGAAATTTCCCATTTACAATACATGGTCAGCGTTCTTGAATACTGCATCACAGCAATTACCGACTATCATGCTGGCTTTTTATTTTTCACCGAAGGTAGTGGGCTTTTATGCTCTCGGGAAAACAGTTTTGAGCATGCCTATGAATATGGTAGGCGGGGCTGTTGCGCAGGTTTTTTTCCAAAAGGCATCAGAGGTGCATAATAGCACCGGAAATCTATCAGCAGTAGTGGAGGAAGTTTTTAACCGTTTAGTCTCTCTCGGTATTTTTCCTATCTTACTGCTTATGCTTATAGGTGAAGACCTTTTTGTTATAGCCTTTGGTGCACGATGGGCTGAGGCCGGTGTGTATATGCAGATACTTGGTTTGTGGATTTTTTTTCAGTTCATATCTTCTCCAATCAGTACGCTGTTTGCTGTGCTTGAGAAACAACATTATGGATTACTTTTTAATACTGTATTATTTCTTACTCGGGCCGCATCGCTCATTATCGGCGGTTTGATCGGTGACGTAAAGTTTACTCTGTTTTTGTTTGCGAGTACAGGGGTTGCATGCTACGGCTTTCTTTGTTTCTGGCTTATTTCAAAAGCAGGGTTGCCTGTTATGCGGGCTTTATATTGTATTGTTAAATACAGCATATACAGCAGTCCATTACTAATGGTCATAGCCTTAGCTAAGTGGTCATTAGGAGTGCAAGCAATAGGAGTATTGCTGTTAGGTCTATGCTGTTTAGTTGTGTATTATCTTATAGTAATGAGACAGGATAAGGAACTTAAAAAGCCAATACATAGCCTGTTTCAACGGTTTGGTTTTATTAAGTGAATTGTTGTTGTGTTGATTCAAGTTGAATTATAGACTTTCAGATAAATAATTTCACTGCGTTATCAGTCGTTGACGTATAACTAATACGCCTTCCTCCTTCTGGCCCTGTGAAATTAATTATCTGAAAGTCTATAGGAGAAGCATCGGGATAGCAAAAATACCTACTATGAAATATAATTATGAGAAAGAGAGGATCAGTGGTGTTGAATATAAATACTCCGCTGAATGGATTTATGACCTGGAATCCGAAGAACACTGGAGGTTATATTGGAACCAGCAAAAGCTGATGCAGAATAAAGTTAGTTGCGGAGACAATGTCCTTGAGATAGGTGTGGGTTCTGGATTCACCGCTAATTATCTAAAATCAAAGGGGGTTAATGTCAAAACACTTGATATTGACAGGGAGAAAAAACCAGATATTGTCGCAAATCTTGTCGAATACCAGTTTCCAGAGCACTATGATCACGTATTGGCATTTGAAGTATTTGAACATATCCCTTTTATTGAATTTAAGAGTGTTATTGAAAGAATAAGTAATGTCTGCGAAAAGCACATATTTTTAAGCGTTCCTCGAAATGAAAAACTGTGGCTGCATTTTGATTTTAAATTACCAATAGTAGGCAAAAGGGAACTTCGTTTTGTTACATTAAAGGGCAAAGTTACCGAGCCAGCCCATTTTTGGGAGATAGGTGATGGCTCTGTTTCAATCAATGATTTAGAGCAGGAGTTTTATAAACACGGACTTACGATTCTTACAAAGACAAAGCGCTTTTCTCGAATATTTTATGCCTTGAGTGTAGATCAAGTCGAGTTCGATTAAAAGACCATGCTTAATTTGGTGGTGACTTTTGTGTGGTAGCCCAAAGTAACTAATGACATTTCTGATCCGGGAGAAGATATTATGGATATCACTAAATCATATGATGCGAATTTTGTCTTTTTGGAAAATCGCAGTTATGTCCATGTGTCGAGTATGACTCATGGGTTGTTTGAAGCCGTTAAAAGCTGGTCATTAGGGCATGTTGAAAGAGTGCAAGTTAATGTGCATTCCCTTTTGAAAGAACAGGGCAGGTACGACCTTTTTCACAGCGAAAGCGGGAAGGAGCATGTGAAAAAAGAATATAATGCGATATTTCGCCTACAATGCGGTAGGAATGTTTATTTTGTGGGGTTGCAGGGACGTGGGGAACCTGTAGTGGTTTCGGAGCCGTATGATGAAAAAAAATTGATTGCGGGTTGCGAAATCATAAAGGATCGCAAGTCTGCCACGCTCATGCTGCATCCGGATGCATTGGTAATCAATATCATAATTGCGCTCAATAAAAAACTGGTCTACACGTTATTCCCATCCGAAGGATACGGCCAATGGTTCTTGGCCAGATATGATTTGGATCTGAGAAAGACGCGTCTGATAGAGCCGGCATTATTGGAAATTGAGGTTGTTGGAAATATCGGCGCAACCAATACTAACTCCGCAATCAGATTGGACGGCGAGTCAATTGGGTCTATATATTTCTCAAGGAATATAAAATAATGATAGGGATTAACAGCATAGGGTTTCACATCGCTTCAGAGCGCATAAGCAATCTTGAAAAGACAGAAAAGCATGGAGTCACCCACGATTTTATTGCGGAAAAGATCGGAATAGCTTCAGTGGCGCGTAAGAAGTCGGCAGAAAAGGCCTCTGATCTTTGTGTCTCGGCGTATGATGATCTGGCTAAACGTGTGGATGAATCTGCTTTGGATGATATAGAATTTCTTTGCGTTTGCACACAAAACGGCGACTATCATCTGCCTCAAGCGTCTGCTATCGTGCAATCAAAACTCGGGATTTCAAAGAGGTGCGCTGCATTTGATATCTCATTGGGTTGCTCAGGATATGTTTATTCTTTGCATATTGCCAAGAGTTTTATGGACGCCTGCGGGTTAAAAAAGGGGTTGCTCTTTACCAGTGATCCTTATTCAGAAATCATAGATACAAACGACAAGAATACGGACCTGCTTTTTGGGGATGGGGCTGCCGCAACTCTATTGACAGATAATCCGGTATTTGATCTTTGCAATGGGGTATTTGAGACAGATGGAAACATGTTTGAGCATCTGATAAAACGTGACAACGAAAAACTGGCAATGAACGGGCGCGGTATCTTTAATTTTGCGATGATAAATGTGCCCGAGCTCGTGACCAAGTGTTTAAAAGCAAATGCTTTAAGAAAAGAGGATATAGACCTTTTTTTGCTTCATCAAGCCAGTAAATATATCATAGATAATCTGTGCAGGCGAATGAAGTTGGAGCAGGAGAAGGTGCCGTTTTTAATCAAAGAATATGGGAATACAGTATCTTCCAGCATACCTATAGCATTAAGAGAGTATCTTGATAAAACTGACAAGAAAAATATCTTGATATGCGGCTTTGGTGTTGGACTATCCATAGCAGCGTCAGTCTTAAGGAGGAGATAATGAGTTCTGTTACGCATGATGAGGTTGTGAGTGTTATAAAAAAAACGGATGTGAAACTTGACTGGGAAAGGATCGACCTCAAAGAAAATCTTACTGAACAAGGAGCGGATTCTCTGGACATGATAAACATTATTTTTGCTCTTCAGGAAAAATATGGCGTTGAAATCACGGACGAATCCATTTCAGACGGGGAATGGCTTTCAATTGATAAGATGGTAAGTAATCTGAATAGGGCTTTACAACAAAAATAGACAAAAAAGGCATAGAGTGGGCGGTTATTTTGGCGAAACTGGAAAGCAGGGATTATAAAACAGGTGATGAATATGGAATTGTTTCTCTATATAACAAAATTACTGGATGTCGCCGTACCGTAGAACAACATCGCTGGGAATGGCTGGATACACCGCAGGGCATTGGTAGCATATGGGTAATTACAGAGTTCGGATCCGGCGAGATCGTTGGGCATCACGGTTTGATACCCATACAGATGGATTATTTCGGCAAAACCCTTCTGCTTGGCAAAACAGAAAACACAATACTTCACCCAAAATATTTAGGGACAGGCATATATTTTATCTACGAAAAGAGGTTTTTGGAAGAAGCCATGGAAAGGTTTGACTTGCTCTACACAACTTACGCTCATGGCACGCCCGGGAAAATACGACGCAAACTGGGGTATGATGCAGTAAGTAAGAATGCAAATTATGTAAAGATAACAAGCAGAACCACACTGGAGAAAATTACAGATTCTTTAATAGCAAAAAAGATAGCAAAACGTTGGTTGAAAGCATTTTGTAAAGGGTTTGTCCTTATTTTAGGGTATTTTTTGATGAAATATTTTCTAAAGAGGTCTAAGACCGACAAGAATATAGTATTTGAAAATATTACAGAAATCGATACGTTAGAAAGTGAACTGGATGAGTTTTGGAGTCATGTCAAAGGCAGTTTCGGAATTACCGTAGAGCGTACGTCTGCATATTTGCGATGGCGGATATTTGACAATCCAAACGTAAAATATGAGTTTTTGCTGGCAAGGAAGCAGGGGAAAATAGTCGGCTATGTAATTACGAAGAGTAATAGTAATGATTTCAAGAGGGGTATTATTGTCGACTTGGTTTGTGAGCATAATAAGGTAATGTTCAGCACAATCCTATCCGAGGCTGTGAGGCGCTTCGATGATGCCAATATTGATATTGTGAGTTTTCCGACTTTAGATTCAAACAATTTCCTTAACAGATGTATAATGAGAAATGGTTTTTTGCCCGCGCAGAGGCTGATGTCTTATATGCGGTGGTTTCTAAAAGATAACTCAAAGCGTGAGAACTCCGTATTATTGGTGAAAGTTATTAACAGTGATATTGAGCCTCTTAAAATTTACAATCCATCTTGCTGGTATTATACAGAATTGTTTACCGAGGGCATAACTTAGCCTGCTGATTTATTTTGAGTATGTTCTGACTATGACCACTATAAATTACCAAAGACTCCTCGAAGGTCATTACGAGGCAGAGCGTTTTCCTAAGGACTTCTCCCCCGAAAGGATCGTTCCCGACTTTGCTTTCAATGTATTGAACACCATGGGTCTTCTCTATCGGCCGGTAGTGGATGAGCATTTCGTGAATAATGGCGGTCAGAAACCAGTTTGGCCAGACGGAAAGGCGTTTGCTGTCTGCTTAACCCACGATGTAGATGCGGTGTCTCTTTATTCGCTCAAGCAATCCTTGAGGTCGAGACTGACCCAATTACTAAATGCGGAAAATGCATTTCAGAAGGTTAAGAATGGCGTTGGCATTGGTATTGATTTAGCCAATAAGGTAATCCATCGCAACCAAAAAGATCCCCTTCATTGCTATGAACGCTGGCTGGAAGTCGAAAAAAAGGTCGGTGCCCGTTCCACATTCTTTTTCTGGCCGGGCCTGAGCACTGTAACAAAGCGTCATCACACAGACCGCGCGTATGAACTTTATGATCCCGTGGTGTTTGATAATCAGAAATGCACTGTAGCAGAAATGATCCGGGAGATAAACCTCAGCGGCTGGGAAATCGGCCTCCATCCGTCATGGTATTCTTACAACGATGTTGATGAACTGAAACGTCAAAAGGAATCTTTAGAAAAAGCCCTATGTAATGAAGTTGTCAGCATCCGCCAGCATTATCTTCATTATGATATTAGAATTACTCCCTGTGTTCACACTGGAGCAGGGTTTAAGTATGATTCAACACTCGGCTTTAATGACAACGTTGGATTTCGTTTCGGCACATGTTATCCGTGGCGTCTTTATGACCTGAAGCGGGAAGAAGATCTCCCTGTCATTGAAATCCCTCTGATCGTGCAGGACGGTGCTATGCTGAATCCGGCAAAGGGTCTGCGCCTTGATGAAGATACTGCTTTTAGGTATGTCATACAGATGACGGAAGAAGTCGAAAAGGTCGGGGGCGTGTTAACGTTGCTCTGGCATCCCAATTGGATCATTATACCGCATTGGTGGGATCTGTATCTCCGTACTTTGGAATATTTGCAGCATAAAAATGCATGGTTTTGTTCCGTGAAGGAGGTTGGGGATTGGTGGAAACATTTCATCCTTGCTTTCCGCCAAGATAAGGGGTTGGGAGAGTGAGAAAGTGGGGTCAAAATATGAGTGAAGAGATTCAAATGCGGGTCGCCGTCATAGGCTCTGGATACTGGGGGAAATGAACTTATGAAAAGACTTCCTGTAGGGATACAGACATTTCGAAAATTGATAGATGGAAATTATCTGTATGTGGATAAGACAAACTATATTCACAAATTGATTGTTCAGGGGAGTGTATATTTTTTCTCCAGGCCGAGAAGGTTTGGCAAAAGCCTTTTGATCTCTACGTTGAATGAGATATTTGAAGGTGAGAAGGAGCTGTTTAAGGATCTGTGGATATACAAGGCAGATTATGCTTGGGAAAAATACCCTGTAATAAGGATTGATTTCAGTAAATCAAAGGCACGAAACAGCGATGAACTGATAAACTATATTGTATATCAGCTTGATAAAACAGCGCAGCTTTACGGAATCAGCCTTGAACAAACGCAGTATGATATCAAGTTTGATGAACTTTTAACTAAACTGAGCGGGATCAATAAAGTTGTTGTCCTCATTGATGAATATGACAAGCTGATCATTGACAATATTGAAAACAAAGAACTGGCAGTTGAGCTTCGTGAAATATTAAAAGGCTTTTATACCATAATAAAGGCGTGTGATGAATATATCAGGTTTGTGCTTTTAACAGGGGTGAGCAAATTTTCAAAGGCAGGAGTTTTCAGCGGGGTTAACAATCTGGAAGATATTTCCATGGACGCGAGGTATTCATCGCTTCTTGGGATAACACAAGAGGAGATGGAGGGCAGTTTCAAAGAATATATAGATCAGTTTGCAGAATCAGAAGGAAACAGCAACTCCGAGCTGATTGAAAAAATAACATACTGGTATGATGATTTTTGTTTCAGCAGTAGATGTAAAAAGGTCTTTAATCCCTTTTCACTCCTTGTTTTGTTCAAAAAGCTCAGTTTTGGAAACTACTGGTTTGAAAGCGCGACACCGAGTTTTCTGATTAAACTGATAAAGGAAAAAGACCTTGATCTGAGCAGATTAGACGGTGTTAAAGTGGATGAATCTGCATTTAGTTCATATGAAATAGAGAATCTGAAAGTTGTGCCTATACTCTTTCAGACCGGATATCTGACCATTACAGGGTATGATAAGGAAAGGATGGAATATACTCTGGCTTATCCCAATTTTGAGGTAAAAA
>JABZFQ010000125.1 GCA_014237365.1 Desulfobacteraceae bacterium
AGTCAACAATATCAAGAAGATTCAATGATAATTATATTACTACACTAAATATTTCAAAAAAACCTATAAAATCAAAGACTTAATGATAGCATTTTAAGCCGTCGGGAAGATTCAGGATATTTACAAGAGAAGGCTATTTATGAAAAATAATCAGGCTGCATCAGTAGTGGCTGCGCTATTATCTGGATTTTTGCCGAAAGTATAATTTTCCACAAACACAATGCGGGAGTTTCACTCACTTTCTCGTAAAACTACAGGAAAAGAAGCAAACCTCCGGCATTGCTCTCTACTGCTGATGTTAAGGAGTTTTTGACTTAATTTAGGAAGCGGCAAGTGTCGGCTTCCACCCAGAATTGGGTTTCCTGCCAGCCGCTTTGATTTAGAATCCAAAGGTAATCATTGATTAAAATAGAATTTACCAGGGTCTCATTTTTGGCAGGGGTGCTTTGGAAATCGCACCAGTCAGCATTGATAAATGCCATATGTGTGCTCTTTTTGGCGTTCAGGTGTGCCGACGCAACAAAGCTTTCCATAAATTTTAGATAGTTCGCTTTGGACATTCCTGCTATGCCATCAGAATCGTAGTTGTTTGATTGCTTTTTAAAATAAGGCGGGTCAAAAACAATCAGATCCGGTTTGCTTCTGGTTGCTGCCCTGAGATCGGCGATATACGCGTCCACTGCCTGCCTTGAACGACCGATTGCCTGCCCGATCTCAAAAGATGTCAAACGTGGATTGTTTTCATATGCCCGTCGGGCCGTCGTTCCGGCTTCATCTTCAGTTAACTGGAGATGGCCTATTGCCTTTTTCGCTGCATAGAGGATGGGATCAACACCATCCAGCGCTATAATGAGAACCGATATTTCGGTTGCGCCGATCTCCTTGTATGCATGCCAGAGATGGGCTCCGTCAAGAATACGGTATTTATCATCATGTTCTGGATGAATCTGCACTTCGAAAGGATCAATCTTGAACCCATCGCGCATGTTTTCGGCAAACAGAGAGACGCGTTTTGGATAAACACCGCTTCTCGGATATATTTCCTCATCCAGGATTATTTGTGTAATGGGAACTATGCAGGCTGTTTTTGCCATGATGCCACTTTTTAAATTTAAGTGCCCGCTGCCTTTGGTTGTTGACAAGTTGCTTTTTGAGTTTTTAAATTTTTGATTAGGAACGGGGACGAAATAACTTCCACAAGTAGGCACATAGATTTGGGTCAAATTTGTTCGATCTCAAATCATAAAAGTTGATGGAATAGCGAGCTATTTTGATATTTTTGGGATTTGAGATCGGGCAAAAGGTGGCCTGAATCTGTGATGCATAGTTGAGGAAATTATTTCGTCCCCGTTCCTAATTATAATTAACAGACGATTTCTCTTCATTCAAGTGAAATAGACACTTGTGTTTTGGAATTGTTTTTCTTATAAATAAGGTAACCGTGAACCGTGAACCGTGAACCGTGAACCGTGAACCGTGAACCTAATAACCTGAGTACCTATTATGTCTTTTACTATAAATAGAAAAAAACGCGTCAGATAAAGGTCGGAGAAGTAAAGATAGGGGGTATGGCTCCTATGCTGTCCAGTCAATGACAAATACATTTACTCAGGATATTGCGTTAACTGTTTCCCAGATAAGACGATTGGAAAAAGCCGGATGTGAAATCATAATGGTGGCTGTGCCTGATGAAGAGGCAGCCAAAGCGATAAAACCGATAAAAGAAAAAATTTCAATTCCTGTTATGGAACGTGGACGAATTAACTTCCACAAGTAGGCGCACAGATTTGGGTCAAATTTGTTCGATCCCAAATCACAAAAGTTGATGGAATAGCTTACCTATTTTGATACTTTTGTGATTTGAGATCGGGCAAAGGTGGCCTGAATCTGTGATGCATAGTTGGGGAAGTTATTTCGTCCACGTTCCTTAGGAAGGGAAAAGTTATAAAAAAGTTCCAGAGGAAAAACTTGTTGAAGTTCTGCTGGAAGAGGCACGGAAAGGATAGATATGAAAAAACAGACAAAAGCCGCAATTACTCCTACGAGAGTTGAAAATTATCCAGAATGGTATCAAGAGGTTATAAAACATTCTGATTTAGCTGATAGATCTCCAGTAAGAGGCTGTATGGTTATAAAACCTTGGGGTTATGCGATTTGGGAGAATATTAAGCAAGTCCTGGATAATATGTTCAAAGATGCAGGGGTTAAAAATGCATATTTTCCTCTTTTTATCCCATTGAGTTTCCTTGAAAAAGAGGCTGAACATGTTGAAGGTTTTGCAAAGGAATGTGCGGTGGTTACCCATCACAGACTTGAAAAAGGTCCTGACGGCGGCCTTGTTCCGGCAGGCCGGCTCAATGAGCCTTTAATAGTCAGGCCCACTTCTGAAACAATAATAGGAGATTCATTTTCCAGGTGGGTTGGCAGTTATCGAGACCTTCCTGTTTTGATAAACCAGTGGGCAAATGTTGTCAGATGGGAGATGAGGACCCGCATGTTTTTAAGAACAAGTGAATTTTTGTGGCAGGAAGGACATACGGCACATGCCACGAGAGATGAAGCCATTGAGCGTGCCGGGATGATGCTTGATATTTATGAAAAGCTTGCTGAAGAGTACCTGGCTATACCTGTGATAAAGGGAAGAAAAACGCCTTCTGAAAGATTCCCCGGAGCTGTTGATACCATGTGTATAGAAGCTATGATGCAGGATCGAAAAGCTCTTCAGGCAGGCACATCACATTTTTTAGGTCAGAATTTTGCAAAGGCATCCGGTATAAAATTTCAATCTGCTGAAGAAAAAGAAGAATATGCATGGACGACTTCATGGGGCGTTTCCACACGTCTTATCGGCGGACTTATAATGACCCATAGCGATGATGACGGCATAATACTTCCTCCTAAGATTGCATCTTCACATGTAGTTTTACTACCTATTATAAGAAAGCTTAAGGACAGGCCTAAGGTGATGGAGTTTACCGAAAGCCTTGCCAGAGAGCTGAAAGAGAAGTTTTATGGCCTGCGCAGAGTTGAAGTGGAAATTGATGACCGGGATATAGGAGGAGCAAGAGGATGGGACTGGATTAAGAAAGGCATACCACTCAGGGTTGAAATCGGTCCAAGAGACATTGCTGAAAATTCTGTGTTTGTCGGCAGGAGGGATCAGGAACATAATAATAAAATTTCTTTGAAAAAAAATTACTTTGTTGCTGAAATAACAACGATTCTGGATGAAATACAAAAAAATCTATTTGAGCGAGCCGTTTTGTTTAAAAGACAACATACCGTAAAAATTGATGAAACAGGTAGATTTAAAGAATTTTTTACCCCTGAAAATAGTGAAAAGTCCGAAATTCACGGTGGATTCGTTTTATCTCACTGGTGCGGATCTGATGAATGCGAATCCCGAATTAAAGAAGATCTTAGCGTTACAATACGGTGCATTCCCTTTGATATTGAAAACGAGAAGAGGAAGTGTGTATACTGTGGGCAACCAGGTGCAAATCAAGTGGTATTTGCTAAGGCTTATTGAAGATGATCCGTATTAGCGACATAATAGACAAGGTTTCTAAACACAATCCTGACGCAGATATAGATATAATTGACCGAGCTTATATCTACTCGGCAAGAGTTCATGACGGCCAGATGCGTCTGTCCGGTGAACCTTATTTGTCTCACCCTCTTGAAGTTGCCGGCATTCTTGCAGATATGAAGTTAGATCCTGTCAGCATAGCCGCCGGCCTTTTGCATGATGTTATAGAGGATACTCATGCTACAGAAGAAGAAATAAAAGAAATGTTCGGTCAGGAAGTCGTTCACATTGTCTCCGGTGTAACCAAAATCAGTGTCCTTTCCTTTGACAGCTCACAGGCACGCCAGGCAGAAAGTATCAGGAAGATGATTCTCGCTATGGCGGATGATATCCGGGTGATATTAATCAAGCTGGCAGACCGCCTCCACAACATGAGGACACTTCAATTTCAAAAGGAGAGCAAAAGGAAGCGGATTGCTCAGGAAACACTTGATATTTACGTGCCACTTGCTGCTCGTTTAGGTATTTACTGGATTAAAAATGAGCTGGGAGATATTTTATTCAAGTATCTTTATCCCGAAGAATATTCCAATATCGAAAGGTTGATTAGCAAGGATAAAAAGGAGAGCGATAAATATATTGAAAAAGTTAAAAACTTCATCAAGAAAAAAATGGATGAAAATAATCTGCAGTGTAATATTCTGGGCAGGTACAAAAATATTTTCAGTATATACCAGAAAATGGTCAAACAAAATCTGCCATTTGAAGAGGTTTATGATATTATAGCTTTCAGGATAATCCTTGATACAGTTTCTGACAGCTATAAGGCTCTGGGGCTCATACATTCCTTGTGGAAGCCTGTTCCCCAAAAGATTAAGGATTATATCGCGTCCCCCAAACCAAATATGTATCAAGCGTTGCACACAACAGTTATAGGGCCTTTTGGGGAACGTATAGAAATTCAGATAAGAACCTGGGATATGGATAAGGTCGCAAAATCAGGAATCGCTGCTCACTGGAGCTATAAAGAAGGGAAAGATGTTGATGAAAGTATAAGTAAAAAATTTGCATGGATTCAGAACCTGGTTGAAAATCAGAAAATTTTCAGCAATCCGGATGAATTTCTTGAAAATGTTCGCATTGATCTATTCCCTGATGAAGTATATGTTTTTACACCTCAAGGAGAGATAAAATCACTGCCAAAGGGCGCCACACCTGTGGATTTTGCTTATCAGATCCATACGGAAGTGGGCAGTCAGTGCACAGGCGCCAAGGTTAACGGTCATATAGTTCCTCTCAAATATGAGTTGCAGACAGGCAATATTGTTGAAATTATTACAACGAAAAATCATCATCCAAGCAAGGACTGGTTGAATTTTGTTAAAACCGTCAAGGCTCGCTCCAGGATAAGGCAATGGATAAAAACTCAGGAAAAAGATCGCAGCATTACTCTTGGCCGCGAGATGTGCGAAAAAGCTTTTCGCAAGTATCGTCTTAACTTTAATGAACTATTAAAATCAAAAGATATGAACACTGTCATTGAGCATTTTGGTTTTAAAACAACAGATGATTTGATCACAAGCGTGGGCTACGGTAAAATTACACCTTTACAGATTATACGGAAAATTGTGCCCAAACCCGAAACAGAAGAAGATCATGAATCTATCTTTAACAAGATAATTGGCCGTGTGCGGAAGAAAAAGCCCAGGGCAGGTGTGATTGTAAAGGGTGTGGATGATATGCTTATAAGGTTTGGCAAGTGTTGCCAGCCTGTTCCAGGGGATGCTATTACGGGCTATATAACAATAGGGCATGGAGTTACTGTTCACCTGACAAGTTGTATAAATGCTTTGAAAATGAACCCTGAAAGGCAGATTGATATACAATGGAACAAGGATGTTACAGATACATATCCGGTAAAAATTTGCGTTGGTTGCTTTGACAGAGTTGGCTTGTTGGCTGATGTTGCAGCTAATATCAGCAAAAGCGGTGCCAATATACTTGATGTAAAAACAGAAACTAGAGAAAACAGAATTGTTGATTGTTCCTTTACCCTGGCTGTTGAAGATGTAGAGCATTTAGATAGAGTAATATCAGCTATTAAAAAGGTAAAGCTTGTACATAATGTAAAGAGGGTCAGATAATTAGGAACGTGGACGAAATAATTTCCCCAACTATGCATCACAGCTTCAGGCCGCCTTTGTTTGACCTCAAATCCCAAAAATATTGAAATAGCTCGCTATTCCATCAACTTATGTGATTTGAAATCGAACAAATCTGACCCAAATCTGTGCGCCTACCTGTGGAAGTTAATTCGTCCACATTCCTTAAGACGTTTTTACAACATAACCCGACTTTATACAACTGGTGCATACTACCATTTTTTTTACTCTTCCTTTATAAACAGTGCGTACTTTTTGAAGATTTGGTTTAAAACGACGTTTTGTTTTATTGTGTGCATGGCTGACATTATTGCCTACAAGTGGTTTTTTCCCGCATATCTCACACATCCGTGACATAATTTTTCTCCTAAAAATATATTAGGAACGTGGACGAAATAACTTCCCCATCTATGCATCACAGCTTCAGGTAGCCTTTGTCCGATCTCAAATCCCAAAAATATTGAAATAGCTCGCTATTCCATCAACTTTTGTGATCTGAAATCGAACAAATTCGACCCAAATCTGTGCGCCTACTTGTGAAAGTTAATTCGTCCACGTTCCTTATCAATTTTAACAATCAGAATTTAAACATTTATACCTACAACAAAATTTATTGAGTGTAAAGCATTTTTTGAGCGATTCAGAAGGAAAACGCATTTAAAAAACAGGTAAACGTGTGGCGCAATATTGGACGCATGTTCCCTGTTCTATTCAATTATGGCAAATAGCAACATGACCAAAGTTGAAAAGCTTGATTTGAATTTTTGATTTATTTCGTGAAAGCTCCTTTCGAGTAGAGATTTCCTTAATTCGCGATGAAACAAAGCTATTAAATCAATTTGGCGGGAAGTGCCAAATATAACTTGACTATTTATCAATAATTGTACAAAACCAACCAAGTTGTAATGGAATGAGGGCTCGGTCAAAAATAATTTGGCATTTTTGCATCTCAACTTCACCATATCTTTAATTGATCTTCATTCGCAAAAATCCTCGAATTAGCCCGCTATTCCTGCGGTTTTGCTCAATCAGATTGATGAAATCTACGGCAAATTCGGACGCAAATTCTATCAACTTATTTTTGACCGAGCCCTAAGGAACGTGGACGAATTAACTTCCCCAAATCTGTGCGCCTACTTGGGGAAGTTAATTCGTCCACGTTCTAAGAATGATTTCTTGAATAGCTTTTTACAAAGCCGTTAGGTAATAAATGGAATTTGAACCTGTAATAGGGCTTGAAGTTCATGCCCAGCTAAAGACAGATACGAAAATTTTCTGCAACTGTTCAACATCATTCGGAGCGCCCCCTAATACTCATACCTGCCCTGTTTGTTTGGGTATGCCTGGTATGCTTCCGGTACTTAATAAAAAGGTTGTTGAATACACAATTAAAATGGCTCTGGCAACAAACTGTAAAATTGAGCATAAAAGCAGATTTGCACGCAAAAACTATTTCTATCCCGACCTCCCAAAGGGCTACCAGATTTCCCAGTATGAATTTCCTATTGCTCAGTTTGGATATATAGATATCGAGGTGGGTGACTATAGTAAAAGAGTAGGTATTACAAGAATACATATGGAAGAAGATGCCGGCAAGTTAAGCCATGATCCAGGCAGACCGATTAGTTTGGTCGATTTTAACAGGACAGGCGTACCACTTATGGAAATCGTAAGCGAGCCGGATATCAGGTCACCGGAAGAAGCAGGGAATTATCTGAGACAGATGAGGTCGATTGTACGTTACCTTGGCATATGTGACGGCAACATGGAAGAAGGGAGTTTCAGGTGTGATGCAAACGTGTCAATCAGGGCTATCGGTACTGAACAATTCGGAACCCGTGCAGAGCTTAAGAATTTGAACTCATTTAAGCATGTTGAAAAGGCGCTGCATTATGAGATTAACAGACAAAAGGAAATTGTTTTTCATGGCGGCAAGGTAGTGCAGGAGACAAGACTATGGGACCCTGTTGCAAACAGCTCAAAGTCAATGCGCGGCAAAGAGGAGGCTCATGACTACCGGTATTTTCCGGATCCCGACCTTTTGCCTTTGATTATAGATGAAAACTGGATAGATGCTGTCAGGAAAACTCTGCCTGAACTTCCGGCTGAAAAAAAGAAACGCTTTATAACGGAATACGGTCTTCCTTCATACGATGCCGATGTCCTTACGGCAAGCCTGGCAACGGCAAACTACTTTGAAGATTGTTTAAAAATATTCCCCGGGTCCAAAACCGTCAGCAACTGGATTATGGGATCGCTAATGGGCCTTTTAAATGCTGAAGGAAAGACTATAGAGCAATCGCCGATATCATCTCAAAATCTGGCGCAACTGCTTAGGCTTATCAAGGAAGGTGTTATAAGCGGAAAAATTGCAAAAGTTATTTTTGAAGACATGGCAAAAACAGAAAGGGCACCCGATAAAATTGTAAAAGAAAAAGGCCTTGTCCAGGTTACTGATGTTTCAGCTATAGAAAAAATAATATTAAAGGTTCTTGCAGATAATGCCAAAGAGGTTGATGATTACAGGAATGGGAAAACCAAACTTTTGGGTTTTTTCGTGGGGCAGGTTATGAAGAACACTAAAGGCAAGGCAAATCCAAAAATAGTTAACGATGTTTTGAAGGAAAAGCTGGGGAAATGAATATATTTAAAAATAAATACGTAAGTACAATCTGTATTTTTATCATTTTAATAATAGGTTTAAATTCAAATTCAGCATTTGCGAAACAGTATCGTGTTGTAATTATACCCTTTAAGATAAATGCCGAAAAGGATATGACATTTTTAAAAAATGGCGTGTTCGATATGCTTTCTTCCAGACTTTCCTCTGGAGAAAATGTGGAGATTGTCGGCAGGCAAGATACTGAGAAGATCGTGAAAACCGTTGAAGGTATTTTAAATGAAGGAAAAGCCAGGGAGGTCGGTGCCAAACTTGAAGCAGATTATGTTCTTTTTGGCAGCCTGACAATTTTTGGAGACAGTGTTAGTATTGACTCAAAAATAGTAGATGTTACAGGGGATAGAGAAACCCTTGTTTCTTTTAATCAGACCCGTGGTATTGGTGAGGTTGTTCCGGAAATAAATGCTTTTGCTAAGGATATAAATGAAAAGGTATTTGGCCTGGTTATGCCGTCAAAAGAATTGCCGGCAAAGCAACAACTTCAGATGGTGCAGACAAACAACATATATGCTCATCCGGAGAAGCTCGTAGAAGATTTTGGCGAATTTGAATATGCAGACAAAAAAAGCGATCTAAATCCGGCATTTATTGTGACTCGCCCTCAAAAATCTTCTAGGGAATTCTGGAAGAGCAGGAATTTCAGGGAACTTATAAATGGTATTGCATTGGGTGATGTTGACCGAGACGGGAAGATTGAGACAGTAATCATAACTCCTGATTCAGTACATATTTATCGGTTCGAAAATAATCAATTATCAGAAATAATGAAGATAGATGAAAACAAGTATAAAATTTTCATCGGAGTTGATGTCGCAGATATTAATAACAACGGTTATCCTGAAATATTTATAACAAGCCTGAATCCACAAAGAAATGTTATTAATTCAATTGTGTTTGAATACGATGGTAAAAATTATAATAGAATCGTAGATAGTTGCGCCTGGTATTACAGGGTGGCTGAACTTCCAGGCTGTGGAAGCGTCCTGTTTGGTCAGAAGCAAAAAACAGGCGGACCTGATACTTTTTCCAGCGAAATATTTGAAATGGTTTGGAACAATACCGAATATGTTCCGGATAGAAAAGTTCTTCCATCAAACCGCTCAAATTTAATGGGCTTTTGTTTTGGCGATGTTATGAACGATGGTGGAGAAACTGTTGTTGCTTATGACAAGTCTGATTATATAAGAATTATCAATCAGTCGGGCAGGGTTTTATGGACAGGAAATACCCATTACGGGGGCAGCACGCATTATTATGAAATGCCATCATTTGAACCAGGCTCTGATAATCGTCAATATTATCCAATGAGAATAATTATAACCGATATTGATTTAGACGGAAAATATGAAATTATTGCAGTCAAAAATTATGAATTAACAGGAAGGCTCTTCAAACAGTTAAGAAAATTCAAAGAAGCTCAAATAGAGTCACTTTCATGGAACGGCATGGGACTCACAACCAACTGGAAAACAGCAAAAATTTCTGGCTATATACGTGACTTTGCTATTGGTGATTTTGACAATGATGGAGAAGATGAAATAGTAGCGGCAGTAATAAGTAAAAGAGGTTCTATTGTTGGAACACGTCCGAAAAGTTCAGTTATTTCTTATGACATGAAAAAAAAGTGAAAGATTAAAAATATATTTTTTGCGTTGCACTGCATTCACTACCCTGTTCAATTTTTGCTATGCAAAACGGCGGAACCGAATTTAACAGGGTAAAACATTGCAGGTCAATAATTTCAACAAGTTATATATCATAGCTTCTGGCAGCACATGGCGAAAAAACAGGTGTTTACAAAGCAAGATAGAGCGGTATTTCTAAACCTGCATTGCTTTGTAGGTACCACCCAATTGTCCACGTTCCTAAATAATTTATTCAAGTTCATTTATAGAAGGGTTTGAAAAATCAGATTTAACTTTCTGCATTCTGTATCCGCGATGCATGAAGGGAACCCTGAACCGTTACGGCATAACTCCATATTTTTTAAGTTTTTTATGCAGAGTCTTTCTGGTTATGCCCAGTCGTCTTGCTGCTTCGCTTTTATTACCTTTAGTAAAGTCCAAGGTTTTTAATATGGCAGCTCTTTCAAGCTCATTAAGGGGCATATTAACCTTTTCTTCATCATAAAGAAAAAAATTTTCAGGATCCTTCTGTAATGTGTTTTGTACAATCAAAATATCTTCATCATCAAGATATTCGGATCCGGCAAGCACCACACCCCTTTCAACCGCATTCATCAGTTCCCTGACATTTCCCGGCCAGCCATGCTTAATAATATGATCCATAGCTTTAGGAGTAAATCCGGTTATCTTTTTTTTGTTTTTCTTTGAAAAAATTTTCAGAAAATGCTGTGCAAGCAGAGGGATATCCTCTCTTCTCTCCCTCAATGGTGGTATTTCAAGGCTAATAACATTCAATCGGTAATAAAGATCTTCACGAAACAAGCCATCTTTTATAAGGGTCAGAAGATTTTTGTTTGTAGCTGCAATTATTCTTACATCCACCTTGATATTTTTTTCACCTCCAACACGGGTTATCTCTTTTTCCTGCAACACACGCAACAGTTTTACCTGCATGGTAAGAGGCATTTCACTAACTTCGTCAAGGAAGAAACTCCCCCTGTGGGCCTGTAGAAAATGCCCGTCTTTTCTCCGCTCTGCACCTGTAAAGGCACCCTTCTCATGCCCAAAAAGTTCTGACTCAAGCAGGGTTTCTGTAATTGCAGCACAATTAATTTTGACAAAATGTCCATCTTTCCTCTGGCTGTTATAATGAATTGCACCTGCAATCAGCTCCTTGCCTGTCCCTGATTCACCTGTAATCAATATGGTTGCTTCGGATGGAGCTACCAGAGAGGCTTTATCCAGCAATTTTAACATGGCCGGACTCCTCCCAATGATTCGCTGTGTATCAAATTGTTTCCTCAGGCTTTCTTTAAGAATTCGGTTTTCCTCTTTTAAATGGATGTGCTCCATTGCTCTTTCCATGGTTATACGAAGCTTGTCAAAATCAAGAGGTTTATTAAGATAATCGTAAGCGCCTTTTTTCAGTGCTTCGATAGCTGTTTCAACAGAAGAATAGGCTGTCATTATTATTACCGGTATGGCTGGGTTATAGGATTTTATTTTATCCAGCGCCTCAAGACCGGAAACTTTTAACATGCGCACATCCATCAGTACCAGGTCAAAGGGCTGCTTTTTAACACTTTCAGCCGCTGTTGATCCGTCATCTGCCTCAAAAACAGCATATCCCCATCCCCCAAGAAGTGTGCGAAGCATTGTTCGATGGACGCTGTCATCATCAACAACCAGGACTGTATTTCTGTCTTTCATATATCTTTTGTTTTTCCTTTTTCAGGTAAAACTATTGAAACAGTTGTCCCATGTCTGTATCGGCTTTTTATTTTTATCTCACCATCGTGTGCATCTATAATATTATGAGCAATTGCAAGCCCTAAACCGGTTCCAGATGCTTTTGTAGTAAAGTACGGATCAAAAATATGGCCAAGCTCTTCTTCTGTAATGCCTATACCTGTATCTGATATGCTAATATCTATACCGTTTTCCCTCATTTTCTTTAAAACTTTAACAGAAAGGATGCCTCCCTGTTCCATTGATTCAATTGCATTCAAATAAAGATTTAAAAGAACCTGACTTATTTTGTCTGAATCAATAAAAATTTCTTTTACTTCAGGAAAAACAGTTGATTGTATTTTTATATTTTTATCCCTGGCCTGTATTTCTATTAGTTTCAGTGAATTTTCAATTAAAGAACGGACATCAAAAGATTTCTTCAAAATGGCAACCGGCTTTGTGAATTCAAGAAGCTGCCCGACAACTCTGTTTAACCTGTCTACTTCCTGTGTCATAATGTTTGCTATCTGTTGATCATCAGGAATATCGTGATATCTTTCCTTAAAATATGTTGCAAAACCTTTTATTGAACTTAATGGATTGCGAATCTCATGAGCTACGCCAGCCGCCAGCATGCCCATAGATACCAGGCGCTGACTCCTTGCAATCTCCTTTCTTAGGGAGTGAATCTCAACAAGATCTTTAAAAAGAAGAATATAACCGAAAAATTTATTGCTTTCATCTTTCAATAAGGTAGCACTGACTAATAGCGGAATATTTTTCCCATCACCAACAGAGCAATTTATCTCCTTTTCTATAATATTTTTTTCATTACTAAGACATTCTATTTGTTTCCACAGATCCAGGGGAAGGATCTTTCTGGCATTTTCCCCTGCAACTTCGCGGGCAGAAAGGTTTAAAATATGTTCAGCCACATGATTAAATGACGCTATATTCGTCATGCTGTCTATAGCTACAAGACCAATCGGCATATTTTCGACCAGATTGTCTGAAAATGCCTTCACTCTGGAAAGAGATGTTTTTGTACTACGGTAGCTTTGAAATAAAAATAACAAAATAATGCCTGCACATCCGGCTAAAAAAAGGACTGAAGCCATAATCACGGTATTCCTGACATCTTCACTTCTTGCTTCTTCAACAGAGCTCATGTCAAGACCAACAAATATAACCCTGGGAGGAGAAGACTTACTGCTAATACAAGGCTTAAATCGTTTTTGGCATACCATTCTATTGGAACGTATGCCAAATGGAAATCCAGTAGGAGTAAATCTTCGAAAAACTTCGAATATCGTTCTACCATCAGATTTAGAAACCATGCGCCATTTTTCATCATAAGAGCTTAAGGCTTTTTTTATATCCAATTCTTCCTCATAGGTCTTTTTTATCTGAGAAAAATCATTATGGGCTATAATTGTTTTGTCTTTATCAATTACAATAATATAAACTATGTCCGGCTGCTGTGCTGTCTCAGCAAGAAGTTTCCGGAGCTGAAGAATGCTCCAATGCTTCTCCATCATTCCCATTCTGGTTCCAGCCTCAAAAGATCTTATAAGAGCAGCGCCTTTTTCAAGTAACAGACAAATACTGTTCTCTTTCTGGCGGCGGATATTTTCCAGAGTCATGAATGCAAATATTGGAAACAGTACCACCAACGCACCAATAAATATCCAGGGCGGAACATCTGTCCAAAATCGTTTTTCTTTTGTTTTTTTGGCATTTTTCATAATTAGCTCAAAGTAGTTTACACTTTTAAGCATAAAATACTTCAAAAAATATAATCTGTACGCATAGCCGTTAGCCTAACAGTCCGTTTTTATATAAAGTTTTTGCCTAATAGCTAACGACTGATAGCTAATAGCTGGTATCCGTCAATGTTAAAAAAGTGTAAGCTACAAATTGCTATTATGCAAACAACTGAATACTTTTTATACATTTTTATTATTGTACCCAGACAATCTGGATACATAGTATCCACCAACTGTGATTACTTAACAAGCTATATTTAGCGAACCCTTACTATAGATGAGTAGGGGCGAATCTTGTATTCGCCCTAATCAGGGCGATCACAAGGATCGCCCCTACGAAAAAACAATATAAGGAACGGGGGACGAAATAACTTCCCCAACTATGCATCATAGCTTCAGGCCACCTTTGCCCGATTTCAAATCCCAAGAGTATCAAAATAGATAGGCTATTCCATCAACTTTTGTGATTTGAGATTGAACAAATCTGAACCAAATCTATGCGCCTACTTGTGGAAGTTATTTCGTTCACGTTCCTAATTACAGACTGAGAGCTCGCCCGAAGGGGCTAATTTATTATAAAAACACTTAAAATCTGTTAAATCAAAAAGTTAAACATTGTGTGGTTATTTCTAAAATAATTCCGGCATATAATTTGCTTCTTTAAACTTTCAAAACCGCGGTCTTAAATTTAATTTTTATAATATCAATTTGTAAAAGGAGGTAGAGAATGAAACCAAATTATTTGAATAAGCTTGTTATTGTTTTGACAGTAGTTACCATTCTGGGATTTGGGACAAATGCTTTTGCCCAGAGAGGAGCCGGATATTCCTCTCAGGGCCACGGGCAAAAAAAAATCTGTAGAGATAATTTCTGCATGAACAACTTGAATGAAGAGCAAATTAAGGCAATACATGAACAGCGAAAAACTTTTTTTGATGCAACAGAAGATCTAAGGCAGGGAGTATATGAAAAGGAAGCTGAGTTAATGAGCATACTTGCAAGGAAAGAACCTGATGCAGAAAAAGCAAAGGCTATTCAGAAAGAGATATCGGATTTTGAATCACAGATACATCAAAAGAGACTTGATCATATTATAAAAATGAAAAAGATAAATCCCTATTGCGGCAGGAAAGCTTGTGGACTGAGGCATAAAAGGAGTTTTGGTTCTCATTGTAGAGGCGGCTGCTGGTAAAGAATTGGTAATTGCGCGCTTTGTTTTATCAATACCCCCAGCATTGTGTGCAATTACCATTTATCCGTTCCTGCATTGCTTCGGATAGAGATTGATGTTTTGTCTCTTTTAATCAAACTTTTAGGAACGTGGACGAAATAACTTCCCCAAGTAGGCGCACAGATTTGGGTCGAATTTGTTTGATTTCAGATCACAAAAGTTGATGGAATAGCGAGCTATTTCAATATTTTTGGGATTTGAGATCGAACAAAGGCGGCCTGAAGCTGTGATACATAGTTGGGGAAGTTATTTCGTCCACGTTCCTTAGTGGAACTGCCCTATAGTTTCATTGTCCCAGCTCCTCATCAAAGACTATTCGCATCGAGGTATAAGAAGAAGCATGAATGCTTTTTGTCAAAAAGCACTGCCATTATACACCCCTGAAACCTACAATTAAATTAGCGCCCTATCGGGCGGACTTTTTATAACCAATTGATTTAATAGTTGATAAAATGGAAATTCCTATACTATCAAGTTATTGATTTGCCCATTGAGAAACCTCCGCTGATTTTCAGCGAGCACTTATTCCAGAAAAAGAGTATCCGGAATTCGTATTGACGTGAAAACATGTCTCAGGTAAACTTTATAAAAAATGGTAACCGTTCACGGCTTGAAATTGGAAATTGGGAAGAACAGTGCAAAAGCATGAAGGCCAAATTTTTAATTTCAATGTTCCGTGAACGCTTAAACCTAAATTGAGCGATTTTTTGCTTGATCTGCGCTGATCTCTTGCGCATCAAGGATTCACGAAAATCCTCAACATATCCACGGGTATGCCTGCGGTTTTCGTAAACCCTTATGCATCAAGATATCAGCATATTTCTTCCCCAAAAATCGCTCAACTTAGGTTAAAAAAACTGTAACAGTTCAACTACTCGACCATTTTTCCACTCGACCAATATATTATGCCTGGACTAAATATTTTTACCAGCAACCGTCTTGAGATACTGGCTGAACAACTATCAAGGATAATTGGCAAGCCTGCTGACGATACTTTATCTTCTCCGCTTTCGGGTGAAATTATCGTTGTTCAAAGCAAGGGAATAGAGCGATGGTTATCAATGGAGCTGGCCAGGCACAATGGTATCAGCGCAAACATATTTTTTCCTTTTCCAAATACCTGCTTAAATGAAATTTTTAAAAAACTAACGCCGGATATGCCGGATGAGTCTCTATTTGATCCTGATGTTATGACTTTCAGAATTATGGATATCTTGCCGGAATGTCGGCACAGGTCAGGTTTTGAGAGCATTAAAAAATATCTGACAGATGATGAAAATAAGCAAAAACTTTTTCAGTTGTCTGGAAAAATTTCAGAAACTTTTGACCAGTACCTTGTTTTCCGGCCCGAGATTATTTTCAATTGGGAAGATGGAAAAGAAGATCACTGGCAGGCAAAACTGTGGCGTGAACTTGTATCCGGCAATGAAAATCAGCATAGAGCCTGGCTGAGAAAAGCCCTTATACAAAAAGTCAGGGACAGGTCAGATAAAATAGCTGATTTTTCCCTATCTGATCTTCCTGGGAGAATATTTATATTCGGCATATCCTATCTTCCACCATTTCATACACAGGTATTTGTAGAATTATCCAGCATTGTACAAGTTGTTTTTTTTGTTTTGAACCCTTGTATGGTTTATTGGGCAGATATTGTTTCTGAAAAAGAGAAAAATAGAATTAAGAAAAGATATGTCGCGGGAACTTCTGCATTAGATGAACTTCATCTTGAAACAGGAAACAGGCTCCTTGCATCTATGGGGAAGCAGGGAAGAGATTTTTTTGAACTTATCAGTGGATTTGACTGCGAATTATATGAACTTTTCGAGGACCAGGCGGAATATGACATGCTTTCATGCGTTCAGTCAGATATATTATATTTAAGAGATAGAGAACATGCGAAAAATAAGTTTTCAATTAATATTGAGACAGATACATCCATTCAGGTTCATTCATGCCACAGCCCAATGAGAGAAATTGAGGTGTTGCACGATAATTTGCTTGCCATGTTCGAAGAAATCCCTGATCTTAAACCAAAAGATATTATCGTAATGACACCGGACATAGATACGTATGCTCCATTTATTCATGCTGTATTTGATGCTCAGGCAAAGAATTCATTGCGTATTCCTTTCAGCATTGCAGACCGCAGCATTAGAAAGGAAAGACGAATTATTGAATCATTTTTGTCAATACTCGATCTCAAAAACAGCAGATTGGGGGCAGCCCGGATTATTTCTCTTCTGGAATTGTCAGGGATAAAAGAAAAATTCGAAATGACTGAATCAGATATACAGATTATCAGACGCTGGATAAATGATACAAAAATCAGGTGGGGAATTGATACCACAAGCCGAACAAGGTTAAATCTTCCTGCATTTCCTGAAAACACCTGGAGAACCGGCATTGACAGGATGTTGTTGGGATATGCAATGCCAGGTCATGAAAGAGATATGTTTTGCGGAATTCTTCCCTATGACAATATTGAAGGCAATGAGGTCAAAATTCTGGGAAGATTTCTTGAATTTCTGGACAGAGTCTTTAAGTGTATAAACGACCTGAGCCAACCTGAAACATTATCCAAATGGGTTGAGATTTTTAACTCTATGATTGACGGATTTTTTCCACGGAATAACGATGATATTGAATATGAAATACAGCTTATACGCTATGTTCTTGATGACATATCAAAAAAGCAGTACCTTTCAGGTTTTGATAAGAATATAAGTATTGAAGTTATAAAAACATATATTGAGACGCGTTTTGAACGTGATAATTCAGGCTCGGGCTTTATTGCGGGAGGGGTTACATTTTGTGCAATGCTTCCAATGCGCAGTATCCCGTTTAAGGTTGTATGCCTTGTAGGTATGAATAATGACGCATTTCCGCGCGATTCAAAGACTTTGAGCTTTGATATTATAGCAAAAGGCCCAAAGCCTGGAGATAGATTAAGAAGAAATGATGATAAATATCTTTTCCTTGAGGCGCTTATTTCAGCAAGGAAAAAGTTTTATATCAGTTATGTGGGGCAGAGCATCGAGGATAACACCCGGATTCCCCCCTCTGTTGTTGTGAGCGAATTGCTCGACTGCATTGAGGGAAGTTTTTATGTTCCCGAAAAATACATTCTTGATCACGTTATCATTAGACACAGACTACAGGCGTTTTCTCCGGAGTATTTTAAAAGAGACAGTCAGTTGTTCAGTTATACTGAGGAGAATTTTATTGACAGCAAAAGAGCTTTTAAATCTAAAATAGCTTTACATTTTGTTTCAACAGGGCTTTCAGAGCCGTCAAAAGAATGGAAAAATCCAGATATTGAAACATTATGCTTTTTTTTCACCAATCCTGCCAAATTTCTAATTGAAAGACGACTCGAAATATTTCTTGAAGAAACATTGCCCGTTTCAGAAGACAGGGAAGCATTTACATTAGAAGGCATTGAAAAATACCATGTAGAGCAGCAACTTTTTCAAAATTGTATGTCAGGGTTTGATTTGAGGCATTCGTTGCCTGTATATAGAGCTATGGGGCGACTTCCTTACGGCAATGTAGGAGAACATTACTACAGGGAATCAGAAGTTAATGTAAAAGATTTTGTTAACAGAATAGACAATTTTAAAGAAAATAACAAAAATCTTTCTCCTGTTCAAGTTGACCTAAATGTTTCAGATTTTAAAATAACCGGAGTGATGGATAATATTTTTGAGTTTGGCCTGGTTAATATCCGTTACGCGAAAAGAAAGTCAAAAGATCTTTTAAAATCCTGGATCTATCACCTTGTTTTTTGCTCATCAACTGAACAAAACTATCTGAAAAAAAGCCATCTTGTTTGTAAAGATGAAACATGGGAAATGGATTCTGTTAAAGAAAGTAAAGATATTTTAGAGAATCTACTTGCATTATACTGGCAGGGATTATCAAAACCGATTCACTTTTTTCCTGAGACCTCGTTTGATTATGCTAAAAGAACATTGATAAAAAAAGAAAATCAGCAGAATGCTTTAAATTACTCAAAAAAAAAATGGATTGGAGAATATTACAAAAGCGGCTGGAGCGAGTCGGATAATCCTTATTATAAGCTTTGTTTCAGTAAAACAGATCCATTTGATAAAGAATTCATAAGAATTGCAAAAGAAGTTTTTGCTCCGCTTTTAAAGCATTGCCGGAAGATTTGAAAATTTGTAAAAGTTGGCTACCGACGTTAGGAACCGGAACGAATTAACTTCTCCAACTATGCATCACAGCTTCAGGCCGCCTTTATTTGATCTCAAATCCCAAAAATATTGAAATAGCTCGCTATTCCATCAACTTTTGTGATCTGAGATCAAACAAATTCGACCCAAATCACGGTATAACAGAAGATCCAAAAGATGACATGTTTATTGCCTGCGCTCTGGAAAGAAGAGCGGATTATATTGTTTCCAGGGATCCTCATCTGAGGAATATCAAACATTTTCAAGGAATCCAGGTCATTGATGTCACTACGTTTATAGAAAAAGTAAAAAAGAGATAGAACAAGGAAGCCGCTTGTTGATTCTAATGCTCTGCCTGTCATGCTCCCTGCATTTTCTTACATAATCTGAACTTAATTATCAGACTCCTCTTTATTTTATATGCAGAGTCAGTGATAATTCAGATTATGTAATCAGGAGCAGAACACAGAACATTGGGGTCGGGCCACGCTATCATTTTGAAATATTAGACATTTCAACATTTCATTGGGAAAATTAATGTTCCAAAAATAGTCGTTTTTAACCCCAATATCGCTGTTTTTGATACCGGAAATGCCATTATAGCAAGCCGCTGAATTTCGATCTCGAGGTTGAAATGCCTTCATGCTATCAAGCAGCTTTCTTCCTTTGAGTTAAATATGTTGCAAGTATGAGTCTGGCTGTCACAATACTTTGATATTTACGGAAAGACTTTCCAACTATAGGTGTTTTCGAGACCCATATTCACCCTTTTTGAGCCAAAATTGGTCATATAAGAAATCGTTCGTTCTCTAACCTTAGTTTCGCACTTTGAGTCTGGAAAAATTAACAGCTTTTTTTGTTTATTCAATAAAATTAAGTGGTTATATGAAGAGTCAATTTTCGGGTAATTTTTAACTATTTGATATTA
>JABZFQ010000362.1 GCA_014237365.1 Desulfobacteraceae bacterium
CAAATCACAAAAATATTGAAATAGCTCGCTATTCCATCAACTTTTGTGATCTGAGATCGAACAAATCTGACCCAAATCTGTGCGCCTACTTGTGGAAGTTAATTCGTCCACGTTCCTTAACAGTTTTATGTTCTAATCAACCGCAAACCGTGAACTTTTACGATAAAGGTTTTGTTAAATGCTCAAACTCGTATGCATATTCTGCGGTGGACATGCTGAAATCTTCGGCCGCTGATGCAATGCCAAAGTAATTTGCAAGTCTTGCAAAATGGAAACCAGAACCGACGAATATCGTGACCAGATTGACCGCTGGATGGATAAGATGTGCGAATAACGGTTCACAGTTAACGGTTACAAAAAAGGATACATCTTCATGAAAGGAATAATACTTGCCGGAGGTTCAGGCACAAGGCTTTATCCGATTACCAGAGTTGTAAGCAAGCAGCTCCTGCCTCTTTATGACAAACCCATGATTTACTATCCCCTGTCTGTTCTCATGCTTGCTGGAATAAGGGATATACTGGTCATATCAACCCCTCATGACCTTTCTCTTTTTAAAAAGCTTCTCGGTGACGGCTCTCAGTGGGGTTTATCTTTTTCCTATGCTGAACAACCTCGTCCTGATGGACTTGCACAGGCATTTATCATCGGCCGCAAATTTGTAGGAAACGGCGATATATGCATGGTACTTGGCGACAACGTATTTTACGGTCAGGGCCTTTCCGGACAGCTAACAAAAACTGAAAACAAAAATAACGGCGCAACCGTCTTCGGATATTGGGTAAAAGATCCGCAAAGGTACGGCGTAGTCAACTTTGACAGTTTTGGCAAGGCTATCAACATAGAAGAAAAACCCGATAAGCCGAAATCAAACTATGCGGTCACCGGACTGTATTTTTATGACAACCAGGTACTTGATATCGCTGCCGGTCTTAAGCCTTCAGCAAGGGGCGAGTTGGAAATTACGGACATAAACATGGCTTATCTTAAAATGGAAAAGCTTCACGTTGAAAAGCTTGGAAGAGGAATAGCATGGCTCGACACTGGAACTCATGAAACACTTATGCAGGCATCCAATTTTATTGAAGCGATAGAAAACCGGCAGGGACTCAAGGTGGCATGCGTTGAAGAAATAGCTTACAGAAAAGGCTATATAGATGCAAGCCAGGTGGAAAAACTTGCTCATCCTCTGCTAAAAAACAATTACGGTAAATATTTAATAGAAATGCTTAAATACGATACAAAATGAATATTATTACTACATCACTAAAAGGCGTACTGATAATTGAGCCTGGATTTTTTAAAGACAACAGGGGCTTTTTCATGGAAACCTACAATCAAAACAAATATCAAAAATCAGGGATTAACCGGCGTTTCGTCCAAGACAACCTTTCTTATTCCGTACGCGGCACTTTAAGAGGCCTCCACTTTCAGATCAAGCATCCCCAGGCAAAGCTTGTTCAGGTTATTACAGGTGAAATATTTGACGTGGCTGTTGATATCAGAAAAGGTTCGCCGACATTCGGTAACTGGACAGGTGCTGTTCTTTCAGATCAAAACAAACGCCAGATGTTTATACCGGAAGGCTTTGCTCATGGTTTCTGTGTACTCAGCAATACAGCACATTTTTCATATAAATGTTCGGATTTTTATGCCCCTGATGATGAAGGTGGAATAATATGGTCTGACCCGGACATAGGTATTAAATGGCCTGTTAAAGATCCAGTAATTTCGGAAAAGGATAAGCATTATCCATGTTTATGCGAGCTTCTTCCCGAACAACTTTCAAATCTTGAGAAAAAACCATGAAAATTCTTATAGCCGGCTCAAAAGGTCAACTTGGACACGAACTTTTAATTCAGGGCAATAATTTGGGTTATGAAATATTACCCGCAGATCTTCCCGATTTAGACATAACTGACAAGACTCAGGTTAAACACAGTCTGGAGAAATTTCAACCTTTTCTCGTTGTAAATGCAGCCGCATATACAAATGTTGATAAAGCAGAGACAGAGCAGAATCTTGCTTTTGCGGTAAACAGAGACGGCCCTGCCAATCTGGCCGAGGCTTGTGCAAAGTTTGATATCCCGTTAATCCACATCTCAACCGATTTTATTTTTGATGGCAAAAAAAGCTCTCCTTATATAGAGTCGGATTCGGTATCTCCATTAAGTATTTACGGCAAAAGCAAACAAGAAGGAGAAAATGAGGTCCGGTCACGGTTAAAAAAGCATATTATACTGCGGACAGCATGGTTGTATGGGGTACACGGACAAAACTTTGTGAAAACAATGCTGAGATTGGGTAGAAAAAAAGAAGTCATATCTGTTGTCGCCGACCAGTTCGGTTCTCCAACCAGTGCGGCTGATCTAACTGATGCTGTACTTCAAATTATCTCCAGGATAAAAAAATACAATGGTGATATAAACTGGGGAACTTATCATTATTGCGGCCTTGGAATAACAACATGGCACGGGTTTACAGAAGAAATACTTGGTCTGGCAAGGCAGCATATCTCAATTAAGACAAAAAAAGTTAAATCAATTTCGACTGCCGAGTATCTGACAAAGGCGACAAGACCTTGTTTTTCCGCACTTGACTGCAACCTTATAAAAAAGAACTTTAGCATAAATATCAAACCATGGCAGGATAGCTTGAAAATTGTAATTCGCCGATTATGTCAAAAAGAACCAGAAAAATAGAGCTGCTTGCGCCAGCCGGTAATTTTGAAAAGCTTGAAATAGCAATAAGCTATGGAGCAGACGCTGTTTACCTTGCAGGCAAGGAGTTCAGCCTCAGAAACTTCTCCGGAAATTTTACCATAGATGAAATGCGCAAAGCAGTTAAATTTGCCCACGATCAACGCATTAAAGTTTATGTAGCGTGCAATACATATTCAAGGAATTCCGAGCAAAAAGCAATTGGGGAGTATTTGAAAGAACTGGGAGATATTGGTCCGGATGCCGTCATAATCGCTGATCCCGGCATATTGATGGAAGCAGGTAAAATCATACCGCAAATACCTCTACATCTCAGCACCCAGGCCAATACAACCAATTACAAAAACGTTCTATTCTGGGAAAAATTCGGCATTAAAAGAATAAACATCGCAAGAGAGCTCTCTTTAAAAGAAATAAAGGGAATTGTTTCACGCAGTTCAGTAGAAATTGAAGCATTTGTCCACGGCTCCATGTGCATCTCATATTCCGGACGGTGTCTCCTCAGCAGTTTTATGACAAATCGCAGCAGTAATCTGGGTGAGTGTTCTCATCCATGCAGGTGGCAGTATGCGGTTGTGGAAGCAAAACGGCCTGGCGAGCACTTTCCAATAGAAGAAAATAACAGCGGCACATATATTCTTAACTCAAGGGATCTTTGTATGATAGAATACATACCTGAAATAATAGAGTCAGGCTTATCCTCCCTTAAAATAGAAGGCCGCATGAAGGGAATTAACTATGTCGCAACCGCTGTAAAAATTTACAGGGAAGCAATAGACTCGTATTACGAAAATTCTGACGGTTGTAAAGTGCATAAATACTGGATTGACGAGTTGAACAAGATTAGTCACAGGGGCTACTGTACTGGTTTTTATTTTGCTGATCCGGAACAGATATCACCGAATTTTGCAGATTATAAAAATCCAGGGCAGGTATTTATCGGAAAGATAATAGAAAGATCCGGCCATCAAAGCGTAAATATTGATGTGCGTAATAAGATATTTAGGGGAGATGTTGTCGAAATTCTTACGAAAAAAGGTCCCTCACGAAAAGATAAAATAAACCAAATTATCGACCAAAGTGGAGAGTCTTTATCATTTGCGCAGCCTGGAAGCAGGGTAAGCATCAGCCTTAATAATAACTGTTTGCCAAATGATCTTATAAGAAGGATACGGGTGTAATTTGACCCAAATCTATGCGCCTACTTGGGGAAGTTATTTCGTCCCTGTTCCTTGTTCGACATTAAATCAGTATGTTCATGGATGTCGGGGTGTTGGCCCGGCCGTTTGAGAAACGTTGCGGGTAAGGGAAAGGAAGGATCATAAGAATTATGGAAATACAAGAGTTAACTGAACGGATAGAGCAGAAAAGTGTAGCTGTCAGGATTGTTGTAGCTGAGCTGGAAAAGGTTATTGTTGGTCAAAAGAATCTGATTGACCGGCTTTTGATCGGTATGCTTTGTGACGGGCATCTTCTGATTGAAGGATTGCCTGGTCTTGCAAAGACAACTGCTGTAAAGCGGCTGGCATCTATTATTGATTTAAGTTTTCAGAGAATCCAATTTACTCCGGATCTCCTTCCGGCTGATATTACCGGAACCCAGATTTATAGGCCGGATACGTCTAAGTTTGAGGTTAAGAAGGGACCGATATTTCATAATATAATTCTGGCAGACGAGATTAATCGGGCTCCAGCCAAGGTGCAGAGCGCTCTGCTGGAGGCGATGCAGGAAAAACAGGTTACGGTAGGGAACGAGACTTTTATGCTGCCGCTTCCATTTCTGGTGCTCGCCACCCAGAATCCAATTGAGCAGGAGGGGACATATCCTCTGCCAGAGGCTCAGATTGATCGCTTTATGCTTAAAATCAAAATAGATTATCCTGCAGAATCCGAGGAAAAGGAAATAATGAAAAGGGTTTACAGCGGCATTGATGACATTCCCGTAAAAAAAGTCGATCTTTCTGTTTTTACTGCTGCCAAAGATTTAGTTGGCCGAATTCATATGGAAGAAAAGGTGCTGGACTATATTGTGCGCCTCGTTAATGCTACCAGGAAACCGGTTGATTTTAATCTTGACTTGCGCCATATGATTGCGTACGGGGCATCACCCCGGGCATCTATTTTTTTGGGTCTGGCTGCCAGGGCGCATGCTTTTCTTTCAGGTCGGGGATATGTTACGCCCCAGGATATTAAAAGCATGGCTCCGGATGTGCTGAGGCACCGGATTTTACTCAGTTATGAGGCTGAAGCCGATGGTCTTTCTACTGATAATATTATTGTTCAGATTTTAGAGCGGCTGGAAGTGCCATGATTCCTTATGTTGTCAAAAAAACTTATTAAAACGATTCAAAGATTTCATTTTCGGACCCGTTATCTGGCTAATGAAATGTTTGCCGGGCAATATACCAGCGCATTTAAAGGTCAGGGGATGGAGTTCGCCGAAGTCAGGGAATATATTCCAGGGGATGATATTCGTTCCATTGACTGGAATGTTTCTGCCAGATTTGGTCGCCCTTTTGTCAAAATGTTTCATGAAGAGCGGGAACTCACTGTAATATTGGTAATTGATCTTTCAGCCTCCAACCTGTTTGCCAGCAAAAAACGTTTTAAAAGGGACTTGATCGCGGAAGTCGCAGGCACCCTGGCTTTTCTGGCAATCAAGACCAATGATAAAGTCGGCGCAATCCTGTTTACTTCCAGGGTGGAAAAATTTATTCCTCCCCAAAAAGGAAGTGCCTATGTCTGGCGCCTGATAAAAGAGATTTTTACCCATGAGGAGTCCGCGAAAGGTACCAATATTGAATCAGCGCTTACTTACCTGAACCGAACAATTAAGCGCAACAGTATTGTTTTCCTGCTTTCAGACTTTATGGATGCCGGTTATGAAAAGGTTTTAAGGATAACTTCCAGCAAACATGACCTTACGATGATACGGGTCGAGGATGATGCTGAAAAAAGTCTGCCTGATATGGGACTGGTAACTTTTACTGATCCCGAATCCGGTAAAATCTGCCAGGTTAACACTTCAAATCGGCGTGTAAGACGTTTATGGCAGGAAGAAAGACAAAAAAAAGAGCAGGAGATTAAAAATATCTGTTCCAGGGGCGGGGTCTCCCTGATTAAACTTAACACCAACCGATCTGCAATTAAGCCCTTGATGAGATATTTTATGGAAAAAGGGCGCCGATGATTAGTCGTTATCTTTTTTTTATAATAATAATTTCTCTTTTTATAAACGATTGTTTGATTCCCTGTAAAATTATTGCAGGTAATTATGCTGATTATGCGGTGCAGGCAGAATTTATCCCAAAAGAGGCCGCACCCGGAGATATTATAACTCTGCGCCTGAGTTTTGAAATTCCTGTTGGATTTAAACTTCCTGATAACCCGAAAATTACAGGTTTAAAAAATTTTGATATCCTGAACAAAATTAATCGGGCTAATGGGATTGAAATTGATATGTTTGTGGATTCCATGGAAGATATTAACCTGCCCGGCCTTGAAATTTATGTATATGATCAAGATGGCAAGCAAAAAACGCTGAAAAGCAATCCGGCTATTTTGGCGGTAAAGCCTTTAATCAAGGTTAAGCCGGCGGAAAATCTTTTGCGGCCGATCAAAGGGCTTATATCCACAGAGTATGGAATCAAGCGGATTCTTTTGCTGATTATGGCCTCGGTTTTGATTATACTTGTGATTATTGCGGTCTATTTTATTTTTAAATACCACCAACGCCGAAAGTTATGCCCTGAAGTTCCGGCTCAAGTGCCTTATCTGAAAGCCTTAAGCCGGATTGATGAGTTGGTGGCACAGGGAATTCCGAATGGCAAAGAAGGGAAAGCTTTTTGTTTTATCCTGTCGGAAATTTTGCGTGAATATATGGGGGCGATCAGAAATTTTAACGCGCTTGAGATGACCACCCATGAAATAGCCGGACTAGTCAAAGATAAGGGAGATGTTCAACTGCTCAATCTTCTGAAAAGGATTGATCTGGTAAAATTTGCAGATGCTGTTATGAGCAAAACATCTTTTGAGGAACAGGTCTCTTTGTCTTTGGAATATATCAACCAAACAAAACCAAAGGAAGTATAATAATGTACCCTACTCTTGTTCTAGCTGGATTAGAAAAATCGGTACCGGAACCAGGTTGATTGATTGACACTTCTCTAAATCCTGTTTTGTAATAACAGTTAATAGCTTTCCTTTAGAGCTGATTTTTTTAAACCATTGAAATTCTGCAGCAGACACCTTTTCTTGATATTTGACCTCGAAAAAATACAATTTGTTACGTTTTTTGGATAGGAAATCAATTTCCTTTTTTCCCTGCCAATAAAAACAGTTCTGATAGCGCCGGAAGATATGCATCCCCACAATGGACTCCACTAACTTCGACTTACCAATGGGATCATTTAAGAACCTCTGACCTTCGGTAAAAAAATTATCTCCTATCCCACTATTTTTTCCGGAAAAACAGTGAAAAATAAGCGGATCATGAAAATAGAGTTTCCTGTTTTTTCGGTACATCGGCAATTTCGACGACAGGTCAATAAATGGCACAGGCCGTAGGACATACATCCTTTCCAGTATCTCAATATATTCTTGTACAGTGGCATGGGAGGCTATGCCGGCTTCTCTGCTGAGTCCATACCAGCTAATTCCGGTAGAGATATGTGCCAAAACTCTGGACATTATTTGATAAAGGTTTCGTTCCAACTTTCCTGCACGTCCGATGTCTCCTTCAATCCAGCTCAGGTAGAGCTGGTAAACATAGGAAGGAATATAGCCTTTGGTCAAAAACAGATTTATGGAAAGAGGGAATCCTCCGGTGATAAGATATTTTTCAAAACGGTCTAGGAGTAGGTCTTTGTAATAGGTGAGATTGTCAATATCAGCCAATTCAATCATGGGTTCTGTCAAATGAATGAACTCTGCAAATGTCATAGGCAGTTGCTCAAAATCGATTTTGGAGAGCTTTCCTCTTCGCCCAGGCATCCGCTCAGCCCCTCCTCGAATGTCGATCAAATTGGAACCGGTCAACAACAAGGTTGCATTTTTCAGCTTTCCCTCGTCAGCAAGAGCCTTTACCCCTCGTTGCCACTCACGTACAAATGATATTTCATCCAGGAAAATATATAACCGTTGCGGCTTCCCCGGCCTGACGTTTCTGAGATAACAGTCTATCAACTCATAGAGCTGGTTGAAGTCCTCAATCCTGTCCAATGAAAAATAAAAAATATGCTTTTTCGCTATTTTTAATTCAAGTAAAAGCTTGCGGATAAGCAATTTCATAGTGGTGCTTTTCCCGATCTGTCTCGGTCCCCGGAGTGTCAGAATGGCATCTGTATCCTCCGGAAATTCTGACAGGGCAGAAGGAATATACTGGTAAGTTTGTCCTTCATAATCCGCTATCTTCTCATCATCTAAAATAATTTCTTCCCGAAACCACCAGGGATTCTGTTGTTGTAAAAGCTGGAAGGTTATTTCCATCGTAGCCCCAATTGTATTTGCAAGATACATAAAATGTACTCATAATTGTATTTGCAAGATACAATATTTTCGTACAAATATAAAGTCAGAAATTTGAAAATTTTACACTGGCCGAACTATTTGTTATTGAACAAATAAATGTACTGCGGCCGGACAAACAACAGCAAACAGTGAAAGCTCGCAGTTTATTATGTTTTTGGTTGAATTGAATTGGAAATTGCATGTAATCAGAGCAGAATGGAATTGAAACTGATATCATAATGATATATGTCACGCTTATAGTGAATCCTAACGTATGGTGATAGAAGTGAAAGATAGCCAATGGAATATGAAGTCTAATCAGGCTAAAGCTATGATGTTAGCTAAACGCCAATTAGCCGAGCTTGTTTGTGATGCGGTCAACCTGGAAGGCATCAATTTTACCTTGCCTGAAATACAAACACTATTAGAAGGAATAACAGTTGGAGGATACAGGTTATCTGATCAGCATATTGCGGTAAACCAGGGTGAAGCATGGCGCACTTTATTTGAATGGATTAAAAAAGGCCGCTTTGAAGTCACGGCTGAAAAAGCATGTGAACTTCATCAAATAGCAGGCAAAGAAGAATCTTTGGAATGGGGCAAATTCCGTTCTGGTGGGGTTACTATTGCGGGTACTGACTATATGCCGCCCAAAGCCGGTATGTTGCCTGCTTTATTTGATAATATGGTAGATCAAGCCTGTAAAATACCGGATATTTATGATCAAGCAATCTTCTTATTTCTTACGATGGCTCAATATCAATTTTTTTATGATGTAAACAAACGCATGGGGCGTTTCATCATGAACGGGCTATTATTGAGCGCTGGATATCCCGCTATTAATCTGCCAGCTAAGAGACAGTTAGAGTTTAACCAGTTGATGCTTGCTTTTTACGCATCTGGTAATCAGAACCCGATGAACAGCTTTCTGCGCTCTTGTTTGGATGAGAAAATTATAAAAATCATGAGGACAGAGTAATATACTCTAAAATTTACAAATTTATTTTGGATGCCCTAAGTTCAAAACTGAAGGAACTATAAAATGTACAGATTCGCATATCCCTATCTCCTGTTTTTGCTGATTTTAATTATCGGCGGCGGCCTGATGGCATACCGGCGAAAGCCTGAGGCCATAACTTTTTCCGGTGCTTCGGATTTAAGCCGTCTGATTGGCAGGGGATCGTTTTTTCTGTTCAAAATACCGCTGTTTTTAAGGATAATCGTTTTGATTTTACTGGTTATTGCTGCTGCGCGACCCCAGAAGTATAATATCTCTTCCGAAGTAAATACATCCGGGGTCGATATAATTCTTTGTCTTGATACTTCCGGCTCCATGCGGGCCCTTGATTTCTTTATAGATCAAGAGCGAGTTAACCGGCTTGAGGCTGTTAAGCAGGTTGTGCATGATTTTATCAGCAAACGCGAGCATGACCGGATCGGATTGATTGTTTTTGGTGAAAAAGCCTTTACCCAATGTCCTTTGACCATGGACAAGGGGCTGCTTCTCAATTTAGTGGACAGCATGGAAATCGGTATGGCCGGAGACAGCACTGCTATTGGCCTGGCAGTTGCGCTGGGAGCTAAAAGATTAAAGAATATCAAGACTAAATCAAAAATTTTGATTCTTTTGACAGATGGTCGGAATAATGCCGGCGGGATTGATCCGGTGCATGCGGCTGAAGCGGCTGCCGCAATTGATGCCAGGATATATGCCATTGGTGTGGGAGGATTTGGACCCGCGCCCTTTATGGTTGAGACAATGTTTGGTAAACGGATTCAAAAAGTAAATGTGGATCTGGATGAAGACACATTAAAACAGATTGCGGAAACAGGTGCAGGGCAGTATTTTCGCGCATCAGACAGTAAAAAGCTGCAAGAAATTTACGACTTGATTGACAGGCTGGAAACAACTGATATTAAGGTGAAACAGTTTTTTAACTTTGAAGAATTATATAAATATTTTTTGTTTCCGGCTCTATTTATTCTTATTGCAGAGATTCTTATGAAGAGTTTAATCATCAGGAGGGTTCCGTGAAGTTTGAATCTAACTGGGTCTTTTATTTTTTGTTTATTCTTCCTGCGATAATATTTTTAATTCTATTTGAGTACCGTAAAAAAAGAGCCGGACTGAGGCTTTTTGCTGATCCTGATCTCTTGCCGGCTCTGACCAGGCCGATCAAGAAGGGAATAATTTTTTTAAAAGGATTTTTTCTCGTGATTGCGGTTTTTTTTATAATTTTAGCCTGCGCCGGGCCAAGGTGGGGCTTTCATCTGCAGGAAGTGCAGCGCAGGGGTGTAGATATTGTTTTTTTACTTGATGTATCTGCCAGCATGCAGGCTGAGGATGTAAAACCTGACCGGCTTGAAAGGGCAAAACGTGAGATTACGGATTTTTTGAAGATAGCCGCAGGTGATCGGGTTGGGCTGGTTCTTTTTGCAGGGGATGCTTTTGTCCAGTGCCCTTTAACTCTTGATTATGATGCTATTGCCATGTTCCTGGGCAGTGTCAGCGTAGATACTTTGCCGGTTCCGGGGACTGACATGGGCATTGGAATCAAAACCGCGCTGAACGCGTTTGATTTTAAATCGGCAATTGACAAGGTAATAGTAATGATCACCGATGGAGAAGATAACGAGGGCCGGGGTCTGCAACAAACTGACAATGCAATTGATAAAAGTGTTAAAATTTTTGTTTACGGGATCGGAGAGCCTTCCGGCGCTCCGATCCCGGATGAAACCGGCGGTTTTAAAAAGGATAAAAAAGGCAACCTGATCCTGTCAAAACTCAATGAAAAAGATTTACGCGAAATAGCAAAAGCTACGGATGGGCGCTATGTGCGATCAGTAACCGGAGATCTTGATCTGGACCGGCTTTATTTTGAAGGGATAAAAATAAAAACAGAAGCAAAAGAGCTGGAAAGTGGAAAAATCAAGATTTTTGAAGAACGTTTTTATATCTTCACCTGGCTTGCTTTTGTTTTTCTTGTAATAGAAGGCTTGATCGGCCTTAAGCCTGGTCGCGCCAAATTATTTTCGATTATGGCTGTGCTTATTATTTGTTGCGGAAACAGCGTTTGGGCAAATGAAAATCCTGAAGAACTTTACAATCAAGAACATTATCAAAAAGCAGAACAAGCTTTTATCAAAAAAGATATGGATCACCCCAAAGATGTCCGTAACAGATATAACAGGGGCTGCGCCTCTTTCCAAAATGCAAATTATGAAGGCGCGTCTGCTGCATTTCGCAGCGCCTTAAAAAGAACCGATGACAAGCAGATTACATTCAGATCGGCATATAACCTTGGCAATTCTCTCTTTAAACAAGGTGATTTCCAGGGCGCTGCCCAAGCCTTCAAACAGGCAATAAAAATAAATCCCGGCGATGAGGACTCAAGATATAATTACGGGCTGGCTTTAAAAACTATTGAGGAAAACCGGAAACAAAAAGAAGAAAAGCAGCAGGAAAACCAGGAGCAGAATCAGGATCAGGATCAGGATAAAGCCCGGAACAAGAAGAACAAAGATGACCCCAATAAGAAATATGACCAAAATCAGGCAGATCAAAATCAGGACAAAGAAGATCAAAGCGGCCGGAGTAATGAAAGAAAAGAACAGGCCAATCAAGATAGCGGTCAGGATGATCAAGCCCAAAACAAACAGGAGCAGGGAGAATCTGCTGAACAAACCGAAAAAAGCGGCCAGCCAGGGCAAGATGCAGGGACCTCAGAGGAATACCAGACTGGTGCTATGAGCAAAAATGAGGCCGAAGCATTTCTTGATAATATTGGCGAAGACCCTGCGGCAATCAATCGTTTACGATTCAGAGGGAAAGAGCAGAGGGCGGCATCAGGTAAGGATTGGTAGTGGGTCGTTGTTTTTAAACCCAGCTCTCAGAAGGATGAAATTCCATACATTTGTACTACACCGAAAGCATTGCTTGAAGATTTCTGGAACGATGTGGACAACTGGAGGGTTTTAACATGCGTACCGTAATATTGGGGATTTCTTCCCGTGAGAAAATCAACAAACGGTTACTTGGAGCTTTAGAGGGAAAACCGCAAGGAACATTCATCAGCTTCGAGTCGCCTAAGCTCCTTTTTAAGGTGCTCTCGGGCAATCGATGGGAGCTGCTCAAAGTTATGACAGACGCAGGGCCAATGTCAATACGTGAAGCAGCGCGTCGTTTGGGCAGAGATCTAAAAGCGGTGCATCGTGATGTACACATGCTTTTGAATGTTGGAATATTGCAAAAAACCGATAAAGGTCAAATCGAATTCCCCTTTGAAGCAGTGCATGTTGATTTCATGCTGAAAGCAGCTTGATATTTTTGGGCTAACAACAAAATCATTCATATCCAAAATGCTTCAATCGTTGCATCGTTCATTGAAAAAACTGTGAACTGTGAACCGACAACCGTGAACGGTTACCATATGAGTTTAAAAAAGATATTTTACATATTCTGCATATTTTTTTTGGCATTTTCAGCTAATGCGTCAGCGGATATCTCCATTGGCCTGACACTTGACCGGTCATCAGTTGTATCGACTGATACTATTGTGATGAAAGTAACGGTCACGGGAAAGCGAAAAAGCAGTTTCCCGGAAATTGAGGGGCTGTCGTCTTTTAATGTGGTTAAAGGCGGCACTGCAAGCAGGCTTGAATTTGTAAATGGCAGCATGAGCTCCGAGGTTGAATATATATTTTATCTTACCCCGTTAAAACCGGGTAGATTTGTTGTCGGTCCGGCTCAGGTCAGAATAAAAAACAAGGTCTATTCCAGCAACAGAGTTAAACTGACGGTTTCCAAAGCAAGAAATAATCAAGCCGGCAATGAAAGCTTGCCCCTGTTTTTGGAAGCCGGGATTTCAAAAAATAACTTATACCTCAACCAGAATGCTCTTTATACTTTAAAGCTTTTTATGAGTGAGCAGGTTTCCGATATATCCCTTGAAATGCCCGAGGTCCAAGGCCTTGTTTTTGAATCTCTTGCAGAACCGAAAAAATACAGCACAATCATTAATGCAAAAAGATATGAGGTTGTTGAACTTAAATATATTTTGATACCCAAAAAGCTGGGAGAATACAGCATTCCCGCGGCCGGTATGCGGATGACCGTTTATAAAAGAAACAGGCGCGGCAGTTTTTTTGAGGATCCTTTTTTTAATATACGGAGTGGCAAACCAGTTTACCTTTCATCCAATGAGATTCAACTTGATGTTAAAAATCTTCCGAAGCAAAACCGACCGGATAATTTCAGCGGTCTGATTGGCCGGTTTGATCTAAGGGCAAGGCTTGATCCTGTTGAGGTTAAGGCCAATGAATCCGCCACATTAACCATAAGCGTTCAGGGCCGGGGGAATGTACGACAAATACCGTATTTGAAACTTGCTGATATAAAAGGACTTAAAATATATCAGGACAAGCCCCTGTTAAATATTAACAAGGGTGAATCTGCGATTTCAGGCGAAAAGATTATGAAATGGGCGATTGTGCCTGAAAAGAGCGGGGAATATATAATTCCCTCAATGGCTCTGGCGTTTTTTGACCCTGAAAAGGGACTTTACCGTGAACTGAAAACCAAATCATTCAGTTTAAAATCAAATCCGGTTGCCGATGCTGAAAGCAGCGAATTAATTTCAATTTCAGGGGATAACCATACCGGCCAGAAAGCAAAAAATAATAACAAACAAGAAATCACGCGAATAGGAAAGGATATTTTCCCGGTGCATACTTCGGTCGATCCGGTTAAGGGCTTAATACAGCAGGAATTTTTTAATCAAATATTTATTTTGCTCCTGCTAGCGCCCCCCTTTATTTTTTTGGCGCTGCTTGCCGGTCGAACATTATTTAAAAATAATCATAAAAACAGGTTGAATATCAGGTCCCGGAATGCCGGCAAAAATTTTCTGAAAAAAGTTCGGGGTCAAGATCTATCGCCGGAAGAAATTCATGCAGCGGTTCTCAATTATCTGAATACCAGATTTTTATTAAAAGGCGGTCTGTTGACGCCCAATGAAGTTTATACCCTTTTGATTAACCGGGGAGCTTCTCTTGAAACGGCATCTATGCTGAAAAATAGCATTGCACAGATTGAATCCGTAATCTTTACCGGTGAAAAATCAAACAGCCTGACTCAGATACAGGACGAATTGACAGGGATTTTGAAATCTGTGGACCAGGAGGTTAAATGAAATTTGGTATTATGGTATCATTGTTATTTTTGCTATCAGTAAATACTGTCTGCGCCCGGGATGGAGATGTGGATGGCGGATCTGAGAATATTTTTTTTAAAGCAAACCAATTTTATTTTAATGGTGAATTTGAGAAGGCTGTCCAACTATATGAATCTATCTTAAAAAGCCATCAATTTCATTTTTTTCCGGCAAATTTGATTTTTAAGTCTGAATCCCGGGGAGAACTATTTTATAATATAGGTAATTGCTATTTTCGTTTAGGACAAAAGGGCAATGCCCTGCTTAATTACGAGAGGGCTATGCATTTGATACCGCGGGACGCAGATTTAAAATATAATATGGAATATGTACATGATCTGACTGAAGATAATTTGCCTCAGCCCGAGAATATAATCAGCGAAATTTTCGGTGTTAATTTTTTTTCTCAAACAGAACTTGCAACAGTTTTCTGCCTGGTCAACCTGATGTTATTTTTATTTTTGACGATTCGTATTTTTTTTAGAGCGGAATGGATTTTTTATGTTATTATTATTTTTTCAATATGTTGGATCCTTTCTGGCATTTCGTTCAGTATAATGCTAAAACAAACAATTTTTGACGACAGGGTCGTAATACTTGCAAAAGAGGTGGGGGTTCTGGCAGGTCCCGACAAGAAAGATACTTTGCTTTTCAAAATTCATGAAGGCACGCTAGCGTATCAGGAAAGAAATGAATCAGGCTTTTCCCTCATCCGTTTGCCTGACAGCAAGCGGGGCTGGCTGGTTTCATCTGCAATAGAAGCGGTAGTGCCATAGAAAGCTGGGAAACTATACTTTAATTGAGATTACAATAGCGGGTGCAAAACCTGTGTAATATAAGGAGTCTTTACAGGAAAAAATCATGAAAGGTTATGTACAGGTTTATACTGGAGATGGGAAGGGGAAAACTACTGCGGCAATAGGTCTGTCAATAAGGGCAGCGGGCGCAGGGCTTAAAGTTTTTATAGCGCAGTTCATTAAAAAGGGAAATTATAGTGAAATTAAAGCTCTGAAAAAATTTTTCGATCTCATAACTGTTGAGCAGTTCGGATCCGGCTGCTTCATCAGAGGCAAACCAGCTTTAAAAGATATAGAAACAGCACGGAAAGGCATTGAAAAAGTAAAATCTATTGTTTCTTCGGGCAATTATAAGATGGTCATACTGGATGAAGCAAATGTTGCGGTTAAGCTCGGACTTTTTTCAGTTGAAGAACTTTTATATATAATTGCTGATAAACCGGAAGAGGTTGAAATAGTAATCACAGGAAGGAATGCAGATCAAAGGCTCATCGAAAAATCGGATCTGGTTACTGAAATGAAAGAAATAAAACATTATTTCCAAAAAGGAGTAAACGCCAGAGTTGGAATTGAAAAGTAATTTGATAGATACCTCGGAAGGTTACAAGTTGCGAACAATCGTTATTTGTGGCCTTTCGAGGTATAAGAGCCTGTTTGAAAACTGATGAATTGGCTGCAAAAGCGTGAAAATGGTTCAAATCTTCCCAAATTTTCACACTTTTTCGCTTCAATTCCCTAGTTTTCAAACAGGCTCTAAGGGCTTGGTCACTGGTTCAGTGTTCAATGGCTTTTTATAAGCTCTAAAGCTTCTTTGAATTTATTGTTTATCAATTCAGTCAGCTCAACAGCATCTTGCAACAGCAAGTCAACATCATTCATGCCTTTTTCTTTTGTCTTTTCTGCCCAATTTCTATAGTTTTCAGCATGATCATCATTATGCTTAATCCAGTGCTCAAGCAGTTTGACCAATTTTTCATCAAATGTTAAAATAGTATGTGTTTCATGATTGTGATCGTGGGCCATATTGATTCTCCTTATATTGTTTACAGTTCACGGTTTTAAGTTTTGAAAAACTATAAGGAACGGGGACGAAATAACTTCACAAATCTATGCGCCTACTTGGGGAAGTTATTTCGTCCCCGTTCCTAACCAACTAATTTAACAGTATAGAAATTTCCATTTTTTCATAGTGTTTTTATCGGCACAATGTAGGGGCGAATACAAGATTCGCCCCTACGAAAAAACAATATAATTACAGCCTGAAAACGCGAAAGCCGGGCTAATTTAATATACTGTTTCAATGACCAAAGCCTTAATCAATAAAAAAAATATTGCCATTTTACTTATAATAACAGGAGGCATTATCTGCGGAATTTTAGCAGGCTTTTTTTTAGCCCTGACGCACGACCTGCCCCAGATACGCTCTCTTGAAGATTTCCGACCTTCCGCAATTACCAGAATATATTCATCAGATAAAGTACTATTATCAGAACTGTTCGTAGAAAAAAGGGATCCGGTACCTTTTAAAATCATACCCGAATACCTCAAAAAAGCTATAATTACAACAGAAGACAGAAAATTCTATACCCACAGTGGAATTGACGTAAAAGGAATTGTTAGAGCCATAATAAAGGACATATTGGCTGGAAAGTTTGTTGAAGGAGCAAGCACCATCACACAGCAGCTCGCAAAAACGCTTTTTCTTAATCCAAAAAAAACCATTGTAAGAAAATTAAAGGAAGCTTTTATGGCTTTTCAACTGGAACATCGCTACACCAAGGATGAAATACTGGAGCTGTATCTCAATCAGATATACTTTGGCAGTGGCGCGTATGGAGTAGAATCTGCCGCAAGAATATTTTTCAACAAATCGGTAAAAGACTTAACCCTTGCTGAATGCTCGCTTGTTTCGGCCATGCCAAAAGCTCCTTCAAGATATTCTCCGCTGGTCAACATAGATTTAGCAATAAAGCGCAGAAACATTGTATTAAAACAAATGCTGTATACAAACATAATTAATGAAACTGAATATAATAAAGCACTAAATGAAACACTTAACTTATCAAAAAACAATATAAACTCGCTAAAAGCGCCTTATTTTGTTGAATATGTTAAAGATTTCCTTGAAAATATTATAGGCTCATCAAGGCTTTATAAAGGAGGACTTACAATATATACTACTCTTTACTATGAGCTGCAGAAAACGGCTGAGGATGCAATCGCAAGGGGACTTTCAGATCTTGAATCAAGGATGAAACAGCAGGGAATAATTAATCCTGATCCTCAAAGTGCCCTTGTTTGCCTTGACATTCAGTCAGGAAGAATTTTTGCCATGATCGGCGGCAAAGATTTTTATAAAAGTCCTTACAACAGAGCTGCCGTTGCAAGGAGACAGCCAGGTTCAGCTTTTAAACCAATTGTTTATGCTCATGCAATTGAAAAAGGTTTCACACAAAACATGAAGATACTTGATGCCCCTGTTGTATTCAGGGGAGGAAAAGCAGGAGAAGATTGGAAGCCTGAAAATTTTTCCAAAAATTATCAAGGAGAAATAACTCTTAGAAAAGCTCTTGCTCTATCAAAAAATATACCGGCAGTTAGGCTAATAGAAATGCTTGGTCCTTCGTCTGTAGTCCAGTTCGGATACAAACTCGGCATTGAATCTACTCTTTCTCCAAATCTATCTCTTGTTCTCGGGACATCTGAAGTAACCCTTTTAGAATTGACTGCCGCGTATACGGTTTTCCCAAACATGGGGAAAAGCATAAAGCCATACGGAGTAATGGAAGTTGTTGATCACAACGGACGAATTGTCTGGCGGGCTAAACCAAAAAAAAGGCTGGTAATGTCGCGTACCGGTGCGGCAATAATGACAGACATGCTTACGGCAGTAGTAAAAGAAGGTACCGGTCAAAAAGCAAATATTATAAAACGTCCTGTCGCCGGAAAAACAGGGACTACAGATAAATGTAAAGACGCCCTTTTTATCGGATTCTCGCCGTCAATTGCAACAGGTGTATGGGTAGGTCGGGACAAGTTTGTTACCTTGGGGGAACAGGAAACAGGCGCAAGAGCTGCTCTTCCCATATGGATGGACTTTATGGAAAAAGCTTTGGCAAACAAGCCTTTTCAATACTTTGATATCCCTGACGATATGGTACGGGTTCATATGAACTCTACCAGCGGACTTCTTGAGAATGCAAAATCACCAAATGCCGTTACAGCTCTTTTTAAAAAAGGAACCGAACCCAGGAAATATTAAGGTTAGGAACGTGGACGAAATAACTTCCACAACTATGCATCACAGATTCAGGCCGCCTTTGTCCAACCCAAATCTATGCGCCTACTTGGGGAGGTTATTTCGTCTACGTTCCTTATTCCCCTTGACACCCTATACTAATAATACTAAGGGTTCGGAAAAAACACCCTGAACCCTGAACCCTGAACCCTGAACCCTGAACCCTGAACCCTGAACCCTGAACC
>JABZFQ010000311.1 GCA_014237365.1 Desulfobacteraceae bacterium
CTCTATTTCAACAGGGGTAAGAATATCAGGTATTGTATGGATTTTTGGGGGCTTTATAATATTAACCCATTGCCAATCAAGTTTAAGCACATACCGCCAATAGAATTGCAGGCCATTTCGATCTATTTTGACTGTGCTCCATGAGTGGGTCTCAACCAGTCTGGCAAAATAGATTTCTAATTGTTCAGGGGTCAATTGATCGGGGCAGCAATCAAAATATTCACTGACTCGGCGGACAGCCCGAGAGTATGCATCAATGGTTTTCTGACTTTTGCCTTGAAGTTTGAGTAATCTCAGGTGGCGTTGATAGACTTTCTTAAATCGATTTACTTCTGTTTGATTCATGGTATACTCCTTTTTTAAAAGTGTCCGAAATTGGACAAGTATAGGAGTTATACACTATTTTTGATTTTTTTTCCGCCGCGTAGCGGCTTCGTCCAACAATCGGATTAACTCTGACTGAAAAAGCCTGGCCGTTTTTGGTTTCTACAAATTTTGTTGTTTATCAATCTTTCTTCGCTTTTTAGCCATATTTTGTTTACTTTTTCATCAGGTTATCCTTGCCGTTGGGTGCAGTCGAAGGAAGCAAAAATTTTGAAGGAGTAATATGGAAGTCACAACACCGGCTACGATAATCCCTGGGTTCCCGTACGAGGGAGCCCTCTACTGGTTTTTCTCCGAGCGCAGTATGTCTTCATACCAAGGTAGCCATTCATATTACATGTCTCTCTACGGGCCGGAGCACGACAAACTTGTACCGAGAGCTACCGCGCTGGCTGCACTGTTTGAGCGGATGATTCTCGCACCTGCCGATGCGGGACTTCCAGACTACAGAACGTACCATCATGGCAAAACGTATAACCATCCTGAGCTTAGGATCACCATGAGTTGGGAGCACAATGAATGGGATGATGAAAATATTGGTATCGCCAAGGAACTTCTAAAATCGGTTGAAATGAACCAATTGCTTTCACTAATCCCCCTGCTGGCATCAGATGAGTTCATCAGGGAACACTTTCTTTGCCGGACACTCCTCCAAATGCGGTTGGCGGATTTCACGGCGAGTGTTCTCATAGGCGACAGCTTCTTCCACACTGTCTGCGAGTCGATAGTCAGAAGGGTTGGCGATACGGTGTCCGCTTCTTCGGTGCCAGGCCACGCACCGTGGGTACTGGAACCAAGAACCCTTGACCTTGTTGGACTTACTTTCCCGGCAAATAGTATCGACTCTTTTTCGTCCATCCGGCAATCGCGCCAGGTCTCCGAGTACGCAGCGGAGTTTCGCGTAGCGGCTACGTCCGCAATGGCACAGGCAGACGTGACCAACTCTCTCCTTGCCGCCATGAAAAAGGCAATGGATCAAGAAGAGATCCGAGAGCACGCGTCTGGTGCTTTTCAGGCAGTCGGTTCGGGTGCGAACGTAGGTGGCCTGATCCCGTTTGTCGGCACAATTGCTTCAGGCATAGGCATAGGTTCAGATGTCGCCAGCCGAGCGCTCAAACAGGCGAGCGCCAGAAAACAATGGTATCTATTGGGGCCGAAAATGCACGAAATTGCCCTAAAGAGTATGCTTTCACAGTCGAACAAGTGACAATCCCCAACAAGCCGAATGCAGGCGACGGCTTATTGCCGCGCCTGATCCGCGACAGTTCGACGAAAAATAGGGACATAGTACGTTGAAAAAACAATGCTATATCATAGCTGGGCCTAATGGTGCAGGAAAAACAACATTTGCTAATGAATTTCTTCCAATTGAGGCCGAATGTCTGAATTTCATAAATGCGGATTTGATTGCTCAAGGTTTATCTCCTTTCCAACCAAACAAAATGGCTATAGAAGCAGGAAAATTGATGATTCAGCATATTAATCAATGTGTTAAAAAAAATGAATCGTTTGCTTTTGAAACAACACTTAGCGGCAAGGGATATATCAACAAAATAAGAGACTGGAAGACGAAACAATATGAAATCATAATTTATTATCTCAAAATTCCGTCAGTGGAGTTCGCTATTGAACGTGTGAAACTGAGAGTTGCCCAAGGTGGCCATAATGTTCCTGAGCAGGACATCATGCGTCGATTTGAAAGAAGTTGGATTAATTTTCAACAAATATACAAACCTCTGGCTGATTCGTGGATTGTGTTTGACACTTCTGGAAGCCAGTCGGTTATTCTTGATGAATCGGAGAGATAAGAATGAAAAAACACAACAAGTATGCATTGCAAGGGTTAAAGGCTTTAAAGCGAGCCGCTGCAAAGGTCGCAAAAAATGCAAGAAAAAATAAGTATAAAATTCCAGTGTGGAAAAATGGGCGTATTGAATATGAAATTCCCGAAGTAATCACCGAACCATGCGCTTGAGCTGGACTGGGCAAAGCCGTGCCGCTTTTGAAGGGCAGTATTTGAGCGGTAGTTTTTACCTTTATCATAGTATTTCGGTTATCGTTGCCCAGCCACTCAGCTTTACGTTCGGCAGCAGGAGTTTTTCAGAGGAGTAGCATAGGAAAAAGCTGGTCAAAATAGAGAACTACTTGATTTGCCTTGCAATTGCTGGTAGTCCTTACAAAACACTACGGGCCTATAATTTCAACAAGTTACATGTCATGGTTTCTGGCAGCACATAACGAAAAAATATGTGTTTGCAAAGTAATGCAGGACGATATCCATAGCCTATATTGCTTTGCAGGGAACTACCCAATTGCTGCGATTATATTCCTGTCATGATCGGAGCGCCAAATATTGCATTTTTTACTTTTGAAGATTATGCCCTGTTAGAGTCTCCTGGTGCTGCATAGTCTGTGTGACCTCGTTCTTTGTGATTCTTCTGCATAGTCATCTATGTTGTGAGCAGCATTCTATCAAACAAAAAATATGCACATTGTT
>JABZFQ010000341.1 GCA_014237365.1 Desulfobacteraceae bacterium
GTCGGCAAAGGACATGCTGGTTAAAATCAAACACAAAATAACGCTTAGAATGATACCTAACCCAAATTTTATATGGATTTTCATTGCTTTCCTCCTCAATTTAAAAAATTATTGATTAACATGGACTGAAGTTTTAAAGATCACCATGGGGGCATTATCTTTTTCCCAAGGCCTGAATGCCCGAATGACAATGGCTGATATACCTTCTTTTTTTGCTCGAAAAGTCCACTCAAACACTCCAAAATTTCCTTGCCCGTCGGGGTCGGATGGAGGTTTTTTCTCCAAATTTTGCAAAATCAAAATTTGAGGATCGAACTCAGGAGTATCCACAAACACATAGCCTCCTGAACCCGGATTAGGAAGAATAAGCAAAAAGGATACATCTAAGGGTATCTCAAAAATTTGTGCTTTGTCTTGAACCGAGAGAACCTTCATAGGCCTGCTTTCCATAGGTAATGTTTTGTTACACAAAACCAGAGAACAGAAAAATATTATTCCTGCCCAAAATATAAAGTTAAAGCAACCATCTTTCATTCAAGTACCTGTCCATCCACTTTCCGAAAAGCAACCACAATTACCCATATGAGCCCACGGGCTTAACCCCCCGTGGGCTCATGTGGCATCTTGCTGGTCGTATTTTTTGCTCAGGTCTTATGGTTTTATACAGGAATAAGCCAGGTTGCCTTCCCTTTCCTGATTTGACCTTGTGTTATTGGCCTAGAGATGAAGGTAAAGAACCATCAGCAGCATCAGCAGCACCGTAGCTCCAGGTGCCCGAATTGAGTACAAACATACCACCATTTCCATCACAGGCATAATGCGTCCATGTCTTATCAATGCGAATGACTGTATACAAAGGGTGTGCGTAAAAATCTGCGCCCGCACAATAGCTCATGCACAGAGCAGGACCTTGCGAATAAACATCTGCTACAGCTCCAAGCATATAACCTTGGCAGCAACCGGTTTGATTGCCAGAGGCAAGGCCGGTTGTCAGGTCGTAAGTCAATCTTGCGCCGTCACAATATCCATCATACATAATGTCAATCGTTACAGGCACAGCTTCGCCATCCGGACCTACGCCAAGAAATGCGCCACTCCCTTGAGCAAAAAACAGAGTACATGCAAGCACCATTACACTAACTAAACAAAATCTTTTCATCTTCGACCTCCTTATCATCTTAGTTGTTTTTTGAATCTATCAATCATTTACTTCAGTTCAGTCCCTTTTCGAGTTTCACCTCCTTTCTTACTTATTTTTGACCGAGCCCTTACGAAAAAAACTTTCAAATTCCCCACCAAGGGGGGCAAGCTGTTGAAATAACATCCCCATTCAAAGTGGACTTTAAAGGAACAGCCATTAAGTTAATGGTAATAGCTCAGTCCCCCTATAAAAAAAACTCGAAAAAACGTAACAGTTCACGGTTGATCAAAACATAAAACTGTTAACCGTGAACTGTTATAGTTAATAATGTTGAGTTGGAGATAAGTCAACTACTTTCTGGCTAAAGCCGGCAGTTCGTTAATAGCTTGAAAGCAATTAACTAGTTTTAGAAGCAATAACTATGCCAGTATACATTAAATATATTTAGCGTAAGCTTTCAAATAGTTATATTTATTCACCCATTAAATTATAAGCAAGTTATATAGTTTTTTTCTTAATTTTATATAGCTTTTTTCTTAATTTTATATAGCTTTTTTCTTAATTTTATATAGCTTTTTTCTTAATTTTATATAGCTTTTTTCTTAATTTTATATAGCTTTTTTCTTGCTTTTTTCTTAGTAATTATGGGTAGTCCCTGCAAAACAATGCGGGTCAATAATTTCAACAGGTTATCTATTATAACTTTTGCCACCTTTGCTCGGAAGTGGGACTTTAGTCCCGCAAAAATACTGCGCAACAAGGCGGGGCTAAAGCCCCATTTCCAGATAGCAACACAGTGCAGAGCAATGATTTCAATTAGTTACATATCATGGTTGCTATTAGCACATAACAAAAACCAAGGGATTGCAAAAGTCATACAGAACGGTATTTTATAGCCTGCACTGCTTTGTAGGGACTACCTAAGGAACGTGGACGAAATAACTTCCCCAACTATGCATCACAGCTTCAGGCCGCCTTTGTTTGATCTCAGATCACAAAAATATCAAAATAGCCAGCTATTCCATCAACTTTTGTGATTTGAGATCGAACAAATTTGACCTAAATCTATGCGCCCGCTTGAGGAAGTCCCCGTTCCTAAGCATGGGCATAATTTTCGATTTTGGAATTGCCTATTTTCCTGTGAATACATGTAAAACTGATTTTAGAAAGCTCAATTTATGCCTATGCTGAGCATAGCTATGAATAATATGGCATCCTTCATTCATCAGTTTACACTTTTTTCGAAAAAGCGTGTATTATCGGATTGAATGCCGATGTCGAAACTGAAAATTTGAAATTAGGTAACGCGTACACATCTTTGTGTTTTTTCTAATTTCTATTTTCAAACTTCACTGCCAAAACATAAGATCAATAAAGTGTAAACTACTTTTGACTTGTCGTGAAGGATGTCAATAATATTTATAAATTAATTATTAGTTCGTTAATTTGGTATGATTATTGCTTTATCTTTTTATGTTTTGAAAATATATGGTTAGGAACGTGGACGAAATAACTTCCCCAAGTAGGCGTACAGATTTGGGTCGAATTTGTTTGATTTCAGATCACAAAAGTTGATGGAATAGCTTACCTATTTCAATATTTTTGGGATTTGACATCAAACAAAGGCGGCCTGAAGCTGTGATGCATAGTTGTGGAAGTTGTTTCGTCCACGTTCCTTAATAGTTAATGGATTTTCCGATTAAATTTATTGGTTTATTTTTTTGATGCAAATTCAACATATTGGAGCAATATAATGCTATTACGAAGAAAACTACTGCTTAATTTTTTTAAATTTTCTGATATATCTATATTATTAGTCAGCCTCTTATTTGCCTGGTTTGTTACAAGAAGTGAACATGCCCCTAATTTAGAAACACTACTAATGTTACATGTTGAAGTATTACATGTAATTTTTGTATTATTAATTGTGTTTTTATGGGAGTTATTTTTTCATGGTTTGCAACTTTACGAGTCTCGAAGACTGGAAAATAGAATGCAGGAATGGAAAGATATTGTTATAGCGACAACTTTTGGTTGCGCTGCTATTTTACTTTTCAGCCAAGTCTTTAATATTAATATTTTTACCGGTTACTTCCTCTCAATTTTTTGGCTTTCAAGCACCATTTTGACAATATTCTTAAGGGCCTTCTTACGATTCTTTCTGAAAAAGCTGCGACTTTATGGTAGAAACCTGCGTTTTGTCCTTATTGTTGGGACAAACAAGCGAGCCTATGACTTTGCACACAGGATAGAAAAAAGTCAAGGATTGGGATACCGCATCATAGGATACGTTGATGATAAAATTTATTTCCCAAATGGAAAAGTAAAACTTTTGGGTAATTTAAGTAATTTTTCAAGTATTTTAAATAGTCAAGTTATTGATGAGGTAGTTATTGCTTTACCAATTAAATCTTACTACGAAAAAATCCAACACATCATTGAAAAAGCAGAAGAACAAGGCATTATAATACGCTATCTTACTGATATTTTTAATACAAATCTAACGAAACTAAGAAGTTCAACGTTTGCCGGTTTTCCATTATTAACTACCGTTACAGGGATAGATCGTCATTGGCAATATTTTGTTAAAAGAATAATGGATTTGGTGTTAGGTTTTATGTTAATTATTTTGACCTGTCCTCTTATGCTTGCGGCTGCTTTAGCTATTAAGATAACTTCTAAAGAACCGGTATTCTTTATCCAAAATCGAGTAGGATATAATAAAAGAATATTTCATCTTTATAAACTTCGTACAATGAGAGTAGGTGCGGAAAGTGAACAGGAAAAAATTCAAGAATTAAATGAAATGGATGGACCGGTGTTCAAAATTCACAATGATCCAAGGATTACTAAAATCGGGCATTGGCTTAGAAAAACAAGTATTGATGAACTTCCTCAGTTGTTTAATGTTCTAAAGGGAGACATGAGTTTAGTAGGCCCAAGGCCGCTTCCTGTTCGCGATTTTAATGGCTTTAATAAGGATTGGCAACGCAGACGCTTTAGTATAAAACCTGGAATTACCTGCATTTGGCAGGTTAGCGGTCGCAATGGCATTTTGTTTGATGATTGGATGAAGCTAGATATGGATTATATTGATAACTGGAGCTTGATTGGTGATTTGAAAATACTCTTTAAGACAATACCTGTGGTGATTTTAGCGAGAGGAGCTTCATAAAAAACAGTCAAATTAGGAACGTGGACGAATTAACTTCCCCAAGTAGGCGCACAGATTTGGGTCGAATTTGTTTGATCTAAGATCACAAAAGTTGATGGAATAGCTTACCTATTTCAATATTTTTGTGATTTGAGATCGGACAAAGGCGGCCTGAAGCTGTGATGCATAGTTGGGGAAATTATTTCGTCCACGTTCCTT
>JABZFQ010000188.1 GCA_014237365.1 Desulfobacteraceae bacterium
AGTCTAAGTTTGCCGGACAATGCCGTAAGATTTGAAGCCTACCGCTCTCAGCCTACGTTCAACAAATATGTTGAAACACCCAATATAAGCAGTGGGTGCACTTATCCTATATACGAGATGTTATAAGAGAAAACAACGAAATTAAAATACTTATACAAAAAGCAGGCATAGAGTCAACCACTTTTTATATTGGAGCTGGGATTATACAATCACTTCATCTCCTTACTCATTTGATAGCCCACAAAGATAAAGTTCTTTTTTTAGACCATCCAGAGTTACATCTTCATCCACATGCACAAAGGCGATTGGCCACATTTGTAGAAGAGGAGAAAGATAGACAAACTATAATAATAACTCATTCCCCTTATTTTGTAGATTTAAATAAAGATAGTAATATCATAAGATTTGTACAAAAAGGTGCACAAACAGAAATATTCGAGCCACCGCATGATTATTTTAATTTTGAGGATTATTTTAAATTAGAACAATTTTTAGATATCAATACCAAAGAGTTGTTTTTTGCCAGTAAAGTACTACTAGTAGAAGGTTCAACCGAACTTGGAGCTTTACCGATTTTTTCGTTAAATATGGACTACAATTTCGATGAAAATGGGGTTAGTGTAATAAATATAGGTGGAAAACACAATTTTGTTTTTTTTGTGAAATTATGTAAAGGGTTTGCAATTCCCTATTTTATTATTGCCGATGAAGATGCAGAGAAATTACTAACAAATTATGAGTCTAAATTAATTTTGCCTTCTGATTTTGAGGGGCTTCTACCAGACAGCCTTGTAGAAGAAGCAAGAAAAATAGTCGGGAAGAGCAAACCGCGTATCGGTAGATATGTGGCAAAAAAAATGGGAGAAATGGGAGAAATACCTAACGAGGTTGAACAAATCATAGAGAGCTTGAAAAAACTAAAAACATAGCTCAAACTTAAAAACTCTAACTATATTCAAATCTTTCCTACCCCCAACTACTCACCTTTCAACCTCACCAGTATCGTGAATTGATGCTCTTCCCGTTCCTCTCCCCCCTCAAATACTTCGCACTCTCCTTCCTGCTGCCCTCCAGCACTTTCATTATCCAGGCCGCCGCATGTCTGGCATTGAGCAAACACAAAAGGACTACAATAGACACGAAAGCCAAAACACTTATTAATAATACGATACAATTGTCTTGAATATGATACAGTTGTATCAAAAAATTACACAATTGAAAGTACTGGAACTATTCATCAACAACCCCTATGAACAGTACTACCTCAGGGAAGCATCCAGGATACTCAAAATCAGTCCGATGACAGTAAAACGCGCCCTCGACCTTCTCTTAAATGAAAGGCTGCTGGTCAGGGAAAAATTCAAGAACCAGATACTTTTCAGGGCCAACATGGACAGCCCGGCCTTATTGCACCTGAAAACCGCCTACAACCTTGCCTGGCTGGAAGAAAATAACCTTTTGGAGTATATAGAAAAACGACTTCCCGGCCTTAGTACACTGGTCCTTTACGGCAGTTTTGCAAAAGGAGAGAACGACGAAAGCAGTGACATAGACCTTCTTGCAATAGCTCCTGTCAAAAAGGCGGATTTACACTTAACTGATTATCTTGGAAAAGAAACCTCGCTGGTAATATTTTCAACTTCAGAATGGGAAGAACAGGCAAAAAATAACAAAGCTTTTTACATTGATGTACTTACTGAAGGTATTGTCCTTTTCGGGACCAGACCGGTGGTAGAATGAGTGTAAACAAATGTTTTGAAAAAAGGCTCCTGCGAAAGGGCCGCCCAGACAAATTGAAAAGCACGAAAGCACTGGATATGTCTGCCAGGGCCCTGGAACAGGCCGAAAAACTCATGGAACACGAATTCTACGAACAAGTTATCCTCTATTCATACACATCAATGTTCCAGGGTGCAAGATCACTGTTGTTCAAGGATGGAATTATTGAGAAAAGCCACTATTGCGTGGTTGAATATCTGAAAGAAAATCACCTGAAAACAGGTGAACTTGACCAAAAACTTATACACTGGCTTGATACCTACAGAATCGAACGCCACGAAACCCTTTATGGATTGGAACATTTACAAATCAGTGCGCATGATGCGAGCTCAGCAATTGATTCCGCAAAAACCTTTTTAGACACTATAAAGAGATTGGCAGAAACATAGAATTCAAAATTTAATCGTCAAAACACATACCTCCTCCCGAAACCTTCTTCGGCAGCTTCACCCATGCCGTTAAATAATACAACACCCTACCCCCACGCACCCGCAAATACTTCGAACTCTCCTTCCTGCTGCCCCCCCGGCACCTTCATTATCCAAGCCGCCGCATGAGCAGCTTGACAGGTTGAAGATAAAGGGTTTTTGACCCTCGAAAGTTTGACCGTTTTTTAAAACTTGCAGGAATCTCAAAGGTGCTGGATGTTGAATCCATACTTGTTAACCTGGGTATTGCAGAAAGACAGGAAGGCAGGATTATTCTTAATAATACAGGGATTTTATATTTCTCGAAGAATTTGGATGATATTTATTTTCATACCGCTATGACATGTGCTCTTTATAGGGGAACTGAAAAGGTGGACGTTCTGGATAGACGTGATCTTAACGAGGATTTAATTTCCAGTATCGACAGTGCTATGATTTTTCTGAAGCAGTATATCCCTGTCAGGTATGAAATGACTGGTGGCCCTAGAAGAAGGGAGGTGCCTGAAGTGCCTTATGATGCCTTGCGTGAAGCTGTGATAAATGCGGTGGCACACAGGGATTATTTTGAGAAGGGTGCTAATGTGATGGTGGAGATGTTTGATGACAGGATTGAGATTACCAGTTACGGTGGGCTTGTTAAGAGTTT
>JABZFQ010000084.1 GCA_014237365.1 Desulfobacteraceae bacterium
TGCGACCTTTATGGATAACTCCTATTAAAATCTATTAAAATTTTTAGCAAACCAGTATATCAACCATGAAAAATGGATCTCACTCAAAGGTGTAAGCTGCCTACTGAAATAGCCTCTTATTGTACTGCCCTTCTTTTGGTAGTCCATACAAAACAGTGCAGGTCAATAATTTCAAGCAGTTAGCGCTCAGTTGCTGTGAATGAGTTCATGCGTGAATCAAGGGTTTGCAGAGTATACCAAGCATCTTTTTGACCACCTGCACTGTTTTGTAGGGAACTACCCTCCATTGAATTAGTGTTTCTTCCGCTGTTTTTTACGAATTGATGTTGAATAATTATTTGTCATATTTTATAATATTATCAAGATTCTAAGCCGACAACTGATTTACAAATGGATGTCCCGCAAGTCCCGCGTAGTTCAATTACCACGTCAACTTATAAACTAATGTACGTTATGTTGCCCCAGCTATAGTGGTCGCCCACCGGCTATTGACTTATCAGGTACGCCGACCGCATCCTTCTCCTCCACAGGGGACGCATCAGAGAAACAGGCACACACGATGAACTGATGGCCAAGCTGGGCATTTATTACAACTTCTGCCGGAAACAAGCATACTTGTTGCAAAACTTAAACTTATTGACCCATAGGATTAGCACGTGCTAAAAATATATTCGAGTTTTGAATTTCACTCAGCGTCAGTCACGGCAAGAACTCGCAGCTTGATGATGTGAATATCTGTAGTTTTTCTGAGAACTTAGAGGAGATATGACTCAATGAAAAAAATGTTGATGAGACTTATCAGTTTATTTCTTTCAGACATGACATTTCCTCCTGTAGGTAGAGTTTGTCATGCTGATATAAAAAACTTTTTTGTTTTTGTTCAGAAGAAAATCTAAAAAAATAGCAGATGTCACCGGTTTTGGACTAAATTCAAGAAAAAGTTTACGAAAGGCCAATTCCTTACTTCGCTATTTTAGGGCATTCTGGCTATGATCGGGAATTGCTGTGGTATTCTACAGTAGGATTGCAAAAGGAGTCCTATCTCATCAGCATTTATCGTCGGAAATTACTTGATCAATAAGACCGGGCATGGCTTCAATGGCATAAAGTGGTATTGATAATATTGAGCCGGTATATGATAAGGGATGAAGAGAAAATCTGATTCCAAACGACACTTTTTTTTCAGAAAGGAAAAGTCTGAGACTTTTAAGTGTACCGGTTTTACCTGCTTTTACTTCAACAGGCAGAATCTGTTCACCTTTTTGCCAAAGATAATCAACTTCTGCTGCGCTCCCCCTTGTTTCACGTTGCCAGTAAAAAAGAGACGGTTCTTCAAACGGTTTTTTCAGTGCAAGCAGTTGCTGGCCTACATACTGTTCAGCAACCGACCCTTTATAAACCGCCAGAAGATTATCTGACATATATGTTTCCCTGTTTATACCCATGGAATTCTGCAGAAGGCCTACATCGAGAAAAAGAATTTTGAAAACCTTTTCATTGCAATGAGCATGCAATGGAAGACCTGAGCCGGAAGTTGCTGTAATTCTATGAATTATGTGAGCGTTAATAAGCAGTTCAAGAGATTTCTTTATGTCTCTCGAGTTGGTTTGTTTGTCGATATGTGAATATTTAAACTTGCTGCCAACCATGCCTGGGGCGTGATTAAATATTTTTTCAATAAGAAAAATATTTACACGTCTGCCGTATTTGCCGAAATCATGCCGGTAATTTTGCAACAAATTCTGTTGCATTTCATCTGTCTTTGAAAATTTTTTTAATTCAAGCCAGAGAGCAATTGATTCCGGCATACCTCCGAGATACAGATAATTACGTAAAAGAGAAATGCATTTTATATGCACTGATTCAGCAACCTGTTTACTAATTGTAATATTTTTTAGATAGGTCCTGATTTTTTGTTCTCCGCATGCAGTAAGGAATTCCCCAAATGACAAAGGAGGCAGATAGATATTCTGAATACGTCCAACAGGGATAGAAATCTGTTCAGCATCCATTACAAACTCAAGCAGAGAACCTGCAGCAATAACATGCAATTCAGGCATTTTTTCATAAAAGTAGCGCAATGCTTTTAATGCTTGCGGGCATTCCTGTATTTCATCAAGAAAAAGGAGAGTTATGCCTTGGTTTATGTCGACATCGGAAGTGAGCTCAATTTTTTCTACAATTTCAAAGGGATTCAGTGTTGAAAAACAGGTTTTAAAATGTGGCTGAAATTCAAAATTGATTTCAACAAACTGCTTAAAATTTTTTTTCCCAAAATATTCAACAAGCCAGGTCTTGCCTACCTGTCGTGCGCCGCGAATTATCAGTGGTTTTCGTCTCTTTTCGTTTTTCCAGTTTTTCAACCAACTGTAAATGTCACGTTCCATTATTATTTTGTTATCCTATTTTTGATGGTCTCATAAAAAGCTTATATTATGCCACTTCACGGCACTGTGTTTGTATCTTGATAATTTCGATTCTTCACTATTTTATCAAAAATAAATAAAAAAGACGAGTTTGTCAATATGTGGACGCTATTTTAGACTGTTTTGTCTAAATAACAGTGGTATTCCTTGATGCTTTTGAAGGCACTAAACCTACAACGACTGTCGGCCAGGTGGGTTAATTGTTTCTGGGCAAGATACAAAATAGACCTTAGATAGAGCAGAACCCTAACAGCTCTTCGTCGCTAAAACTCGTTTTCAGTCGCGATGATTCATTTTTGACCTTCATTAAGGAACGTGGACGAAACAACTTCCACAACTATGCATCACAGCTTCAGGCCGCCTTTGTTCGATCTCAAATCCCAAAAATATTGAAATAGCTCGCTATTCCATCAACTTTTGTGAT
>JABZFQ010000308.1 GCA_014237365.1 Desulfobacteraceae bacterium
GAAATTATTGCCAAACCAATACAGGCAACAATATCTAAATGACCAATATGGAATAAACGATGGCTAAAAGCAATCTGGTTCCCCTGCAGTATTCTGCTTATCTCAGTGCCTGCAACAGAAGCAATTGCTATAGGAACAATATTTACAGCTTTCCACTCCCCAAGAATTACTTCAATAGAAAAGACCATCCCTGCAATAGGAGCATTGAAAATGGAAGATATTGCACCTGCAGCACCACAGCCAACAATAGTAACGCGCTGGCGGTCATTTAAAGAAAAAAGCTTTGCAATATTTGAACCAATAGCTGCTCCGCTCATAACCACAGGAGCCTCAGGGCCTGCTGAACCTCCGCTGCCTATGGTAAGACAGCTTGATATCAGGCGAGAAAAACTTGAACGAAATCGCATCAAGCCGCCATAACGTGATACGCTGTAAATCACTTCGGGCACGCCGTGTCCAGCACCTTCTTTTACCATTTTGTCCATGAAGAGCGCTGAAAGAGCCGCCCCGATTGCAGGCATAATAAATGACCACCAATAATGACGAAAATGATGGAGCCATTCAAACATCGCAATAAGAGACCGGTTAAGCGCAACAGCCGCCAGCCCGCTGCACGTGCCTACAATAACGGCTATCAAAATAAGAAGAAGACGGTCGTCGAGGCGAAAAATGGTCCAGCTTGCAGGATGTCGCCAACGTCTTAAAATGCGCATATTTTCCAACACCTAATTATGCTCTGCCTTGTCGAGTAGATTTTCACTATCAGCTATTTTCGATAAAAGTGAAGAAGTATCCGGATATGTTCTCAAAAATTCGACAAATGAGTCATCACGCACACAAAAAGCAAGCCTTGAAAGAAGATGTAAATGATTTTTTATAGATGTGCTTAATAGAATAAACATAACAAACACCACCCTGTCATCAACGGCCTCAAAGTCTATTGACTTTTCAAGAAAACACGTAGTTATTAAAGAATTATCTATTTCTTCCGGCAGGGGGGCGCGTGGATGAGGGATAGCAACGCCCTTGCCTATGCCTGTTGATGTTAAAGCTTCTCTTTCGAGCAGTCTTTCATATAGCCCTTCCTTATTTATTGACAGAACAGGCACTTTATCCACTGCCGATTTAAGAACTGATTCAACATCATCGCCCTTAATATCATGAAAAACTCCCCCAAATTTCATTGCATGCAGAAGATCTGTAAGCTCGAAGTTCTGTTCTTTTTTTCTTTCCTCATTTGGCAAAGAAAATCGCAGGCCGTGATTAAATGCCCATTTTTCAAGAATAGACTCTTTAAATATACAATCATTTCCACTTTTATGTATCGGTATTCTGCCCTGACGTATCCAACGATCTACAGTGCTAACAGGAAGATCAAGACACCTTGCTATATCGTTTAAATTAAGTTTCATATTACAAATAAAAGGATAATACCGATTATATTAATTGACCTAATGGCTCGCTAAAAAATAACTTGGCATTTTTGCGTCCCGACTTCACCATATCTTTAACCGATTTTCAATCGCAAAAGTCCTCGAAATAGCTCGCTATTCCTGCGGTTTTGGTCAATCAGATCAATTAAATCTACGGCAAATTCGGGTGCAAATTCTACCAAGTTATTTTTTTAGCAAGCCCTAAAGTATAATAAAAATTACCTATTGAATAAATTAGAGATATTTATCCTTCATCTCAAAAATGTCAAGTTTAATAAAAGCGTAAAATATATTCATCTTAAAATTTTTACAGTATCGACAATTTTCTTCAATGATATTGAGAAGGTTAAAAAGCTGTTAAAAAATATACGGGTTCGTGATCTTTTGCTTTATTTTTTATGGAAAACGGGATTATATGCAAATAAACAAATTGGTGGTGAGTCGATGGGCTGATATCAGCCCTTAACCTTTGTAGTGAAAGGTTCCTATAATTATGAGTGATGTAAAAAAATCGTACGAAATGATTACAGATTTTATTACAGGTGAAATGGTGCCGAACATTGGTGCTGAGGCAAACAGACAGGATGTTGAACGCTTTTTGGTTAACGAAAAAGGATTTTCCAAAGAAGATATTGAGGTCGATGTCGATATTGAACTTGTTATTGCAGGCGAGCCTTACAAATCGCAGATAGACATTATTGTCAGTGTTGATGGAACAAGATATATGGCGATAAAATGCGCAGCAGCTTCATTGGGCTCAAGGGAAAGGGAAATCATTGCTGCTTCAAGATTGCTTGAAAGCCATCAGATCCCTCTTTCTGTAGTCTCAGACGGAAAGATTGCGATAGTGCTTGATACTGTTTCCGGCAAAAAGCTTGGTGACGGTTTAAATGCTGTTCCATCAAAGGATGAAATTAAAGAGAAATTAAATTTTTCAGAACTTATTTTTTTGCCTGCTGAAAGACTTGAAAGGGAAAAACTTATTTTCCGATCATATGATGTAATGAATGTAAATGTTCAGCGCAATATATAGACTTTCGGCATCCTTCATTCATCAGTTTACACTTTTTTCGAAAAAGCGTGTATTATCGGATTGAATGCCGATGTCGAAACTGGCAATTTGAAATTGGGTAACGCATCTACATCTTTGTATTTTTTCCAATTTTACTGCCAAAAAGCAAGATCAACAAAGTGTAAACTACTTTTGACTTGTCGTGAAGTCTGTAAAACCCTAAGGAACGAGGACGAAATAACTTCCCCAACTATGCATCACAGCTTCAGGCCATCTTTGCCCGATCTCAAATCACAAAAATATTGAAATAGCTTGCTATTCCTTCAACTTTTGTGATTTGAGATCGAACAAATTTGACCCAAATCTATGCGCCTACTTGGGGAAGTTATTTCG
>JABZFQ010000316.1 GCA_014237365.1 Desulfobacteraceae bacterium
TTCGAATCGTTTTGCACATTCCACCAATATCTCGCATATATCACAGAGCGGGGAACCATCCCCGAAAATCAATAACTTTGTTCTATTTTGGTTACACTCAAATAACTTCCCCAAGTAGGCGCACAGATTTGGGTCGAATTTGTTCGGTCTCAGATCACAAAAAGAGATCGGCGCAGATCAAGTAAAAAATCGCTCAATTTAGGTTTTATTCTTGGGCGAGATTACCACTGGCCTATCCCGAGTTTTCTACTTAGAGCCTATTTCAGTAGGCCATGTACACATGGTTCGTGCCCTTCCAACAGGCCTTTTGGGTCGCGCTTAGTCGCCTACTGAAATAGGCTCTTAGGAACGTGGACGAAATAACTTCCCCAACTATGCATCACAGTTTCAGGCCATCTTTGCCCGATCTCAACTCACAAAAATATCAAAATAGGTAAGCTATTCCATCAACTTTTGTGATCTGAGATCGAACAAATCTGACCCAAATCTATGCGCCTACTTGTGGAAATTAATTCGTCCACGTTACTTAGGAATCAAAAATAAATAACCTTTAAATTTATCAGTAGTTCTGGTATATACAATAATATGTTGGAATTACCTGAGAATGCCAGAGCTATTAAAGAAGAGTTTGAGGATATCGCATACTCATTAGATGAACGCCGAATTCGTTTATGGTGCGCGGCCAAAGCTCGATCTTATAATAAAATATATGGCGGGGGCGGCGTCATAGCTGTTCATAAAGCAACGCATGTTTCCCGCCTGAGGATTTATCTTGGGTAACAATAATGACTAAAAAGGAGATTGAAACTGCCGAGCAAATTAAAAGGGCTGTAAGCGCTATTAAAGTTCTAAGACCCGCCTATAAAGGCATTCTCGCTTTTTATGAAAAGCTTTTTTTGGCCCAGGAAGACTCAAAAAAACACATTCACCTGCAACCAATAAAGATTTCCGAAGACCTCCTTTCAGTCAAGCGAAAAGAGGGGTTTCCTCTGATCGCAAGAAAAGACTTTACAATAGATATAAAAACATCCGCGGCTCTGCTGAGAGAGATTTGCAGATTTGCCTGTGAAGCGAACGAGGTTTTGACCCAGGCCGGCATAAAGCTTATGGACGCCCTGAACAAGGGCAAGGTTGATGCCCCAATCCTGTTGTCAAAAACTTTGAGCGAAGATGACATCTATCTTGATGAAACGGAAAAAAGCCTGGAAATTGACAAGGAAGTTCTCCTTTTTATGTCACAGGGGAGTATAAGGCCATCTCTTTCTCTTTGTGCTGAACAATTAGCTACTTATCTAAACAAGAACACACTATGGGAAAAAGGCTATTGTCCTGTTTGCGGTAGTCCTCCAGCCATATCCTTACTCCGCGTTGAAGGAGAGCGGTTTCTTTTTTGCAGCTTTTGCGATCACGAGTGGCATAGCCAAAGGATATATTGTCCGTTCTGCGAAAATAAGAATCAAAAAACATTGCATTATTTCTTTAGTAAAGAAGAGGAGGAGTATCGGGTGGATGTATGTGATCAGTGTAGAAAGTACATTAAGACTATTGATACCAGGAAAATAAAACGACCTGTGTACCCTTTTTTAGAACAGGTCGCGACATTGCACCTTGATATAATAGCCCAAAACCAGGGACTTCAAAGTGGGCATTTACTATGGCTCCAAACATAGACCACTATAATCGCAGGATTTCTTGCCTGAGGGTTTCTGTCACAGACCGTTGCAACCTTCGATGCATCTACTGCCTGCCGGCAAAAAATTTTAAGCTTCTTGATCATGCTGAAATTTTAAGCTACGAAGAGATTCTGGATGTCATTATAGCCGGCACTGAATGCGGAATCAGGAAAGTGCGTTTGACAGGCGGCGAACCCCTGGCCCGTAGAAATTTTGTCCGGTTCGTTGCATCCGTGTGCCGGATACCTGAACTTGAGGATGTCAGCATTACCACAAATGGTGTGCTCTTAAAGGAAAGAGCCAAAGAAATTTTTGATGCAGGCGTTCATCGCATCAATATCAGCCTTGATACACTTAACCGCTTGAAATATGCCAAAATCACGGGATATAATTGTTTTGATAAGGTCTGGGATGGGCTTCAGGAAGCTGAGGCAGTTGGCTTTTCGCCCATAAAAATCAATGTAGTGGCTATCAGGGGTATAAATGATGATGAATTTACTCGACTTGCCGAGTTATCTGTGAAAAAGCCCTATCACGTTAGGTTTATCGAGTACATGTCAATCGGGCATGACAGCAAGTGGAAGCATGAAAAATATATCTCTTCAGATGAAATCAAATCGAAACTCAAGTTCATTGGTCCCCTTCACAGAATTTCGCATGCAACCCACGACGGTCCGGCCGAAAGATATCAATTTGAATCAGCAAAAGGCGAAATTGGTTTTATCAGCGCTCTCAGCCACCACTTCTGCCCTACCTGCAACCGCCTGAGACTCACAGCCGACGGCAAACTTCGTCCCTGCCTTTTTGCCGACAATGAGGTGGACGTCAAAACGCCTCTCAGGAATAAATGCACCATGCAAGATTTGAAGAAACTATTTCAGGAAGCTATCGCCAGGAAACCAAGGCGGCACCACGTCAGGATACCGGATGGCGGAGAGTGTTTTCGCCCCATGTATGCCATTGGAGGATAGTGCGGTGGGAGAAAAAGCAGGTGGGAAAGTGAGGTGGTCCCAACAAAGCAATGCGGGTTTAGAAATAGCATCCTTAGGAACGTGGACGAATTAACTTCCCCAAACTATGCATCACAGCTTCAGATCGCCTTTGTCCGATCTCAAATCCCAAAAATATTGAAATAGCTCGCTATTCCTTCAACTTTTGTGATCTG
>JABZFQ010000294.1 GCA_014237365.1 Desulfobacteraceae bacterium
TGCAACAACAGGGCGGAAGGGCAACCACAGGCGTTGCCCCTACGTTATTTGAAAACGAATTGTATCACATAATAGGGAACCATCATCAAGATGGCATTGTTTTATTTTGGTTACACTCATTTGATATTTAGCCGAAAACTATATATTACAGACCTCGTTAATTTGAGCTTTTTTTGAGGCTAATTTTTGCCTGTATGTTTTATATTTTGTTGATATTATTTACTATTATGCCATTTTTGTATTTATGCGTAGCGAGGTCTGTATTATGAAATCTCAGCAAACAAACAAATGTAAAGATGTAATACTTGTTTCTATGCCGTGGTCACTTTTCAGCCGCCCATCCATTCAGATAGGTACACTAAAAGCATATTTAAAATCACAGTTCTCCTATCTCAATATTGCGGGTCATCACTTTTATTTAAAGGTGGCTGAAACTATAGGCTATAAACTATATCATTCTATTTCAGAAAGTACCTGGCTTGCTGAAACTATATATGCTGCAATGTTATCCCCTGAAAAACTTAAAACTATTGAAAAGATCTTTTATAGGGAAGCTGGAGTTAATCCTCTGTTTCGTAAATTAAGTTTTAAAGAACTTGTTTCAAAGGTAAGGAGGGTTACCAATTCTTTTATTGAAAGCATAAACTGGAACAAATTTTGTCTTGCAGGTTTTTCTGTATGTCAGTGCCAGCTAACCTCCTCGCTTTATATCATTAAGCAAGTAAAGATAAAACATCCTGCCCTTAAAATTGTATTAGGAGGTTCAACATTTGCAGGTGCATCAAAAGAGCTGTTTAAGTTAATACCGGAGATTGATTTCGTGGTAAAAGGAGAAGGTGAGTTGCCTTTAAGCCAATTAGTACAGCGCCTGAATATTTCTAATAAAACAGATAAAATCCCTCATATTAAAGGTGTAATCTCAAGAGACTCCATAGAAGATGATAATTCAGATATGTTCAATCAAATGGAAACACTTGACAGTCTACCGATGCCTGACTTTGACGATTATTTTGGCTTGCTTCAAACATTTGGTTCAAATAAAATTTTTTTCCCCACTATTTTATGTGAAATTTCCAGGGGATGCTGGTGGCGCAATGCACAAAGATCAAAAAAGATCGAGGGATGCGCTTTTTGCAATCTAAATCTGCAGTGGAATGGCTATAGAGCAAAAGGTTATTCTAAAGTGGTTTCCGAAGTTGATAGCCTTACTTCCAAATATAAGTCTCTATCTGTAGCCTTTACTGACAATGCTCTTCCGGTTAAAGAGTCTAAAAAAATTTTTACTCAATTGAAAGGGCTTAAAAAGGATTTTCGTTTTTTTTCTGAAATACGAGCTACAACAACCATGGAAAATCTTAAAATAATGCGTAATGCAGGAATGAGGGAAGTACAGATCGGCATAGAGTCACTCAGCACAAGACTGCTTAAAAAAATGAATAAAGGAACCACAGCAATACAAAATTTAGAAATTATGAAAAATTGCGAACAGTTGGAAATTGTTAATAACTCAAATCTTCTACTTCAATTCCCGGGGAGTAATAAGGATGACGTTGAGGAGACGTTGAAGAATTTGGAATTTGCGGCTACATTTCGTCCTTTGCGCCAGGTTAATTTTTGGCTGGGCCTTGAAAGTCCTATATGGCAAAACCCACAACAATTCGGAATTAAAGCATTATATAACCACCCACGCTATGCAGAACTATTGCCACAAAACATATCTTCTTCGATGCGATTTTTAATACAAACCTATCAAGGTGCTGGGTATCAGAAAAAACTTTGGCAGCCTGTCAAACAAAAGATAAAAGCCTGGAAGATGGAATATGAATCTCTTCACAATAATTCTATTTTCAAGCCGATTCTCAGTTTTCTGGATGGCCGGGATTTTCTCATAATAATTCAAAAACAAATTAATGATAGAATATTAACACACCGACTTAAAGGAAAATCAAGGGAAATCTATCTTTTCTGCCGGCATCACCGATCGACAAAAAAAATATTGGAACATTTTCCTGAATTGTCAGATGATAAGATTATTTCTTTTCTTCGAATAATGGTTAGCAAAAAATTAATGTTCGAAGAAAATGAAAAATACCTTAGTTTGGCTGTCCCAAAATAAAAAACCCGAAACCAAAACGGCTCCGGGTTTATAAAAATTTTCGGCGGCGACCTACTCTCCCACTCAGCTTCCCGAGCAGTACCATCGGCGCTGAAGAGCTTAACTTCCGTGTTCGAGATGGGAACGGGTGTTGCCTCTTCGCCATTACCACCGAAAAAAATTCACTTTTATTTCAGACATGGTTAAATAGTTATTTCGAAAATTGCTAAAATGGGTTTAGCTATATATAGCTTACTATTTAACCAATATATTATTAACTATTTAACCATTTAACAAAATAAGATATAAGCACATAAAAACGTACAATATTTGTGTCAAAAGTTTTGTGACTAAGCCTCACGACCTATTAGTACCAGTTAGCTAAATCCGTTACCGGACTTACACACCTGGCCTATCAACCTTGTAGTCTTCAAGGGGTCTTCAGTCTATATGTCTCCATACAGAGGGATATCTAATCTCAAGGTTGGCTTCCCGCTTAGATGCTTTCAGCGGTTATCCATTCCGAACTTAGCTACCCAGCAATGCCACTGGCGCGACAACTGGAACACCATTGGTTCGTCCATTCCGGTCCTCTCGTACTAGGAACAGATCCTCTCAAATATCCTGCGCCCACGAAAGATAGGGACCAAACTGTCTCACGACGTTTTAAACCCAGCTCACGTACCACTTTAATTGGCGAACAGCCAAACCCTTGGGACCTGCTCCAGCCCCA
>JABZFQ010000290.1 GCA_014237365.1 Desulfobacteraceae bacterium
GCCGGATTTTCCGGAGGTTCGAATCGTTTTGCACATTCCACCAATATCTCGCATATATCACAGAGCGGGGAACCATCCCCGAAAATCAATAACTTTGTTCTATTTTGGTTACACTCATTCAATTTTGCCGTAGAGACGTTCGCAATGTCGAGAAGAATGTTTTGACAATGTCAGTGTAATTTAGTGAAAATCCGTGGTAAGGAAAGTAGACGAAATAACTTCCCCAACTATGCATCACAGCTTCAGGCCGCCTTTATTCGATCTCAAACCCCAAAAATATTGAAATAGGTAAGCTATTCCATCAACTTTTGTGATCTGAGATCAAACAAATTCGACCCAAATCTATGCGCCTACTTGGGGAAGTTATTTCGTCCACGTTCCTAAACTTTCTATATTTTTTTCATAAGCGACTCCAGCTTTTCTGAGGATGTAACTCTTTTGTCACGACGGTCATCAATCGAAACTATAGTAACTACCCGCTGAACGCCTTTTTCAAATGGAACCGAGTGCATTTTCCTAACCAGCATTAAAATATCATCCAAATCGCCATCAATTACAGTTCCCATGGCATTCATCTTAAAGTTCGCCCCTGCATCTTTTAAAACTTTTATGCAGTCAGCAACAAAGTTGCCGATACTTGGACTATCTGTGCCAAGTGGTATTATATTAATTGTTGCAATTGGCATTATTCCCCCTATGGAACAGGACTTCCCCAAATCTATGCGCCTGCTTGGGGAAGTTATTTCGTCCCTATTCCTATTTATTGTTGATTTGTGATATCGCTTTGCTCTGTCTTTTTATAAAATTAATAGAATACCTTCAATCAACAATCAACAAATATTATTTTGCGCTCTTCCTATCTTTCTTGACATAAAACTCTAAATTTATTAATCTGGTTAATTTAAGTCATTATAATCTTTGTAGTTAACTTTTATCTTCCAATTGCTTGGAATCTATAAATAATGCAATCCTTCTATACTGACAAAATAATATCCGGCTGGTGGGCACAAGGAAATACTGAGCCAAAATTTGGCGATAATGCCATAAAGGACTCAATATTAAAAGTAACCAATTCTGTATTTATAGTAGGTATAGATGGGGGAATTGCCGTCTCCCAGGATGGCACTATAATTATAGGGAATAAAGTAAAATCAAATAATAACCATCATCCTTTATATGCATATGTTCCCCCACTTCATCCGAAAGACCTTGGTGATCCATATTTTAAAAAATCGCACAATCTCAGTTATGCATATATTGCAGGAGCAATGGCTAACGGTATTACATCAGTTGAAATGGTTGAAAAAACAGGACACGCCGGAATGATGGGATTTTTTGGAGCGGCAGGCCTTTCTCTTGATGAAATAGAATCTGCTATCAATAGACTTCAAAAGAATATGAATAACTATCCCTTTGGATTTAACCTTATAAACAGTCCCAACAATCCGGATCTTGAACTAGCTATTGTAAATCTGTATTTAAAACGAGGCATAAAACTTATAAGTGCATCGGCCTATCTTGAGCTTACCCTTCCGCTCGTTTATTTCCGTGTAAACGGAATCCATCGTGATGCTGATGGAAATATAGTTTGTCCAAATAAAATTATTGCAAAAGTATCAAGGATCGAAGTTGCCAAAAAGTTTTTTTCGCCGCCGCCTGATAAAATACTTTATCAACTTGTCGACAAAAAGATGATTACAAGAGAAGAAGCAACTCTTGCAAGGTCGATACCAATAGCAGATGATATGACTGCTGAAGCTGATTCAGGAGGACACACCGATAACAGGCCGGCTCTTTCTCTATTGCCGACAATAATTGCGCTTCGTGATGAGCTTGCTAAAAAATATAAGTATAAAAGACCTCTTTGTGTGGGACTTGGCGGTGGAATTGCTACACCCGCTTCGGCAGTAGCAGCCTTTTCTATGGGAGCCGCCTATATTTTAACCGGTTCTATCAACCAGGCCTGTGTTGAAGCCGGCACATCAGAAGCCGTTCGTCAAATGCTTGCCAAAGCTAGACAGGCGGACGTAACTATGGCTCCTGCAGCAGATATGTTTGAAATGGGTGTAAAAGTTCAGGTATTAAAACGCGGTACAATGTTTCCGCATCGGGCTGCAAAATTGTACAATCTTTACTGTAGATATGACAGGCTTGAGAATATACCTGAGATTCAAAGAAAAATGCTGGAAAAAGATTTTTTCCAATGCAGTTTAAAAGATGAATGGGAAAATACAAAAAAGTTTTTTGTTGAAAATGATCCAAAACAGATAATCCGGGCTGAAAATGATCCAAAACATAAGATGACTCTGGTTTTTCGTTCATACCTTGGCCGCAGTTCAAACTGGGCAATAACAGGCGATCTTTCAAGAAAAATTGATTATCAAATATGGTGTGGTCCGTCCATAGGCGCTTTTAATGAATGGGTAAAAGGGTCCTTTCTTGAAAAGTATGAAAACAGGGAAACAGTAACTGTTGCAATGAACCTCCTTTTTGGAGCCGCTGTTGCAACGCGCGCGAATTGGCTTCGCAGCCAGAAAATTGCGCTACCGAATAATATTGGCCGAATATCTCCAATGAGGCTTTCAGAAATATTGGAACTACTTAAACATAACGGTTGACGGTTGAACCGTGAACCGTGAACCGTGAACCGCTTATAAGGGTATAACAATTGGGTACTAAAAAGAAAAAATCAACAAAGAATATTCCTGTTGCTATTATTGGTATGGGATGTTTTTTTCCAAAAGCATCAGGGTTGCATGAATACTGGCGTTTAATTTTTAAGGGTGAAAACGGCATTACTGATATACCTGAAACCCACTGGTCTCCTGACGATTACTTTGATAAGGATCCCAAAAAACCAGACTATATTTACTGTAAAAAAGGGGGATTCCTTCCGGCTGTTCCTTTTGATCCTACCGAATTCGGCATTCTTCCTTCTTCTCTTGAAGCAACTGATACCTCTCAGATCCTTGGCCTGCTTGCAGCCAAGGCGGCGCTTGAAAATGCAGGCTATGGACAAAATGCCAAGTTCAGCCATAGCAGAACAAGCGTAATACTTGGCGCAACAGGAACTCAGGAACTTGCCATTCCGCTGGGTGCCAGGCTGGGGCATCCAATCTGGCGAAAAGCTCTTCACAATTCGGGAATTGAACCTGATAAAACAGAAGAAGTTATTAAAAAAATATCTGACTCATATGTATCATGGCAGGAGAATTCTTTCCCGGGTCTGTTAGGAAATGTTATTGCAGGAAGAATATGCAACCGTTTTGACATAGAAGGCACAAACTGTGTTGTCGATGCAGCCTGCGCCAGCTCAATGGGAGCTATTTATCTTGCCTTTCTTGAACTTTCAGCAGGGCGGTCAGACATGGTAGTCACCGGTGGCCTGGATACTTTAAACGATATTTTCATGCACATGTGCTTTGCCAAGACATCCATTCTTTCACCGACCGGAGATTCAAGACCTTTTTCTAAAGATGCAGACGGAACAGTTTTGGGGGAAGGAATAGGATTATTGGTTCTTAAAAGGCTTGAAGATGCTGAAAAAGACGGCAACAGGATTTATGCCGTTATAAGAGGTATTGGTTCATCAAGCGATGGGAAATCACAAAGCATATATGCTCCCAAACCGGAAGGACAGATAGAGGCCATTCGCATTGCTTATGAGTCATCAGATACAAATCCTGCTTCTGTTGAGCTTATAGAAGCACATGGTACAGGCACTCGGGTCGGAGATAATGTTGAGTTCAGTGCACTTAAACGCCTGTTCACCAAATCATCCAAAAAAATAAACACATGCGCATTAGGCTCGGTAAAATCCATGATTGGTCATACAAAAGCTGCTGCAGGAAGCGCAGGGCTGATCAAAACCGCTCTTGCTCTTTATAACAAAGTATTACCGCCCACATTAAAAGCTGATGAGCCTGATCCAAAACTAGAAATCAGCGACAGCCCCTTTTACATAAGCACCGGAACAAGGCCATGGTTCTCTAAAAAGGAACACCCGCGCAGGTCCGGGGTCAGTGCATTCGGATTTGGCGGAAGTAATTTCCATATTGTACTTGAAGAATACAATCAAAATAAAAATGAAGTTTTCTGGGATGGTTCAATTCAAATCGTATCTTTATCAGCTTCCACCAAAAAAGAAATCGAAAATCAATTCCGCGAGTTAAAAAACTCTCTTGAAAGGGGAATCTCATATAAAGAACTCGCAATTAAAGCAGCAAAAACCAGAAAAGAATTTTCACCGGATGATCAATTCAGATTTCTTTTAGTTCTTGAAAGACCATCTGATTCCTCAGGAAATCCGTCTGATGATTTTTCAGGACTTCTCAGCGAAGCATCAAATTCAATTGAATCAAACTGGCAAAATAATGATAGAGAGAATAACAGGAATTTGAAGAATATATTTTATGGGGGCACTGAAAAACCCGGTAAAATCGCATTTATCTTTCCAGGCCAGGGGAGCCAATATGTCGGAATGGGCCGAGATTTAGTTTGCACATTCCCGGAGGCATTTAACATCCTTGAAAAAGCAAATGAACAATATAATGATTCTGAACGGCTAACTGATTTTATCTATCCCAGGCCAGCTCAAACAGAAATAGAAAAGAAAAAGCAGGAAGAAGCTTTAAGAAGAACTGAGATTGCTCAGCCGGCAATTGGAGCCGTTAGCCTGGCAATGCACAATATTCTTAAGGAATTCGGCATAAAACCTGACGCAACATGTGGACATAGCTTTGGTGAATTGACAGCTCTTTGTTCAGCAGGCTGGATAGATATAAACACATTTTTCCTTCTTTCAATTTCAAGGGGCAATTCAATGGCCGCAGCAGGCCAAAATAAAGATCAAGAAAACGGCGCCATGCTGGCTGTAAAGGCAAGTCTTGAAAAACTTGCAACACTGGTTATAGAAGTAGGTTCGGATGTGATTCTTGCAAACAGGAACAGCCCTAATCAAGGCGTTTTATCCGGCTCAATTGAAGCAATAAATCACGCTGTAAAAATATGTAAAAAGGAAGGATTAAAAGCAATAAAGCTCCCGGTGGCCGCTGCTTTTCACAGCAGTTTAGTTAAAAATGCCCGGAAACCTTTCAAAAAAACATTAAAAAAGATTACAATATCCCCTTCGGAAATCCCGGTGTTGTCTAATACAACCGGCAGAGCATATCCTTATGATTCTGAACAGGTAAAAAAACTGCTTGGCGATCACCTGATATCTCCCGTTGATTTTGTTAGCAATGTTGAAAATCTATTTGAAATGGGAATTCGCACATTTATAGAAATAGGGCCCAAATCAGTTCTTACAGGACTTGTAAAATCAATACTAAACGACCGTAAATTTCAAGCTATTGCTTTAGATTGTTCTTCAGGGAGACAATTCGGATTAACTGATCTTGCAAGAACTCTTTGCCGTATTGCCTCTATAGGTCAGCAGGTCGAACTGAATAAATGGGAAAGGCCTGTTTCTGAATCAAGAAAGCAGCTTATGAGCATTCCTATTTCAGGTGCAAACTATAAAAGCCAGAGAACAGAAAATAAAGAAGGACATACTGAAACCCCGGTTAAACAGGTAAAAAATAAACCCGACACTACCTCATCCTCAAGCCAGATACCTGTCGGGCACAATAAGGGTATTACCGATACCGAGAAAAAATATACTATGGATAATAACAAATTAAAAGATGAACGTCCAACATCAAACGTCCAACATCGAACGTCGAATAATGGTGTCGCTTCGATATTTTATAATAATATAAAACCTGACTTAATTATAAATGCTTTACAGGTAGTTAAGCAAGGCTTGGAATCAATGCAGACTCTCCAGTTGCAGACCGCTGAAACACATAAAAAGTTTTTGGAAGCCCAAGCCGAATCAAGCCGTACTTTGCAGAATATGATGGAAAATACCCAGCGTCTTGCTGAAGCTTCAATTGGTCTTAAGGTATCAACAGAAGTAACAAAACAAGGCTCTCCGATATTTGAAAAAAATATCAATGCGCCCGAATTTGATTTAGAAAACAGCGACTTACTTGAATCATCAGGTCATCAAAAACATATTGAAGAAGCCTCTTATAGCCAAATTCATAGTAAAACAGAAATTGAATCAGAAGATAAGAGCCAAAAAAATAAAATCCAGCAAAATAAAAACAGCAATTCGCAGGATAATATTCATGAAATCGAAAACAACTTGCTTGAAACAGTAAGTCATCTTACCGGATACCCCAGGGAAATGCTCGCGCTTGATATGGATATAGAATCCGACCTGGGCATTGACTCAATTAAAAGGGTAGAAATCTTTTCTTCTCTTGAAGAAAAACTTAACCATATACAATCTGTTTCTCCAGAAATAATGGGAAGCCTGAAAACTCTCCGCCAAATCGCTGAATACCTGGCTGGTACGTCCTTAAATAACGAGCCTCAAATCAGCGCAATAAATACGATCTCCTCCCCAAAAATTGCTGCCGAGAATGAATTGCCGGAAATAAATATTTCCGACATTAGCAGAAGAGTTGTATCCATTGTTGAAAAACCTTATAAACGGGGAAACAGGTTAGATATTTCCCATGGCAGAAAAGTCTTTGTTACTGATGATAACAGCGGTCTATCCAAAGCTATTGCTGAAGAATTAAAATCACAAAATATAGATGCCGTGCACATTTCTAACGAAGCGTTAATGAATAAGAAAGATCTGCCTAAAGCAGCCGGGCTTATAATACTGCCAACAAACAATCTTTCTGCTGAGGAACAAAAAAATGACAAAATATTAAAAGATGCTTTTATCCTCACAAATCTTTTGGCTTCCGACCTGATTGATTCTGCTACAAAAAAAGGAGCAATATTTGCAACAATAACCCGACTGGACGGTGCTTTTGGTTTTAAAGGGAAAGGCATTGCCAACGCTGTTACAGGAGGGCTTGCCGCACTTGCCAAAACTGCTTCCATAGAATGGGAGAGTGTCTGTTGCCGCGCAATAGATATTGCTCCGGACTGGAAAAACAATAAAGACATTGCAAAGGCTGTTGTTGCTGAACTTGTGAACCCGGACCCTTCAGTACCAGTTGAAATCGGTCTTGATAAAAACTTACCGCCTGGATCACGATTTACATTAAAACTCGAGTCATCACCTTATCAACCAGCACAAAAAATCCAGCTCGACCTCAACAATGGAGACGTTGTTGTTGTTACAGGTGGGGCAAGAGGGATAACTGCTTCTACTGTTCAAGCTCTTGCAAAACATACTGATTCAACTTTAATTCTCCTCGGAAGATCGCCCGCCCCCTCTTCTTCACCCGAACCAAAATGGCTTGAAACCTTAGATGAAGAGGCAATTATAAAAAAGGCTATTTTAGAAAATGAACTCGGCAATCAAAATGCCTCACCAATCATGTTAGAAAAAGCCTACAGAAAACACATGGCAAATCGTGAAATTTCAAGAAACCTGAAAAAACTCAGACAAAATGGGACATCTGCATTTTACTTTTCGGCAGATATTCGCAAGCCTGAGCAGCTTAACCGGATTTTAGATGATGTTAGATCTGCTCACGGCTATATAAAAGGTATTATTCATGGAGCAGGCGTGTTGGATGATCGTTTGATAAAAGACAAAACAATTGATCAATTTGAGAGGGTTTTTGATACCAAAATAAAAGGTCTTTTTAACCTGCTTGAATCAACAAAGAATGATAATTTGAGATATCTTGTGCTCTTTTCATCTATTGCCGCACGACTTGGAAACATAGGGCAGGTCGATTACGCAATGGCCAATGAGGTTTTAAACAAAATAGCCCGGAAAGAATCATTATTACGCCCGGATTGCAGAGTTGTCTCAATAAACTGGGGGCCATGGGATGGCGGCATGGTATCCCCATCACTGAAATGGGAATTTAAAAAGAATAAAATTGAACTGATCCCAAAGGATGCCGGTTCAATGTGTATGCTTTATGAAATGATGGGTGACAAAAACCATCCTGCAGAGATAGTTATCGGTGCGAATATAATTCCTGATGAAGAAAAACTATCTCTTACCTTTAAACGTGAATTAGATGTTAAGCAATACCCTGTTCTTGAATCCCATGTCTTAGACGGCAGTCCGGTTGTGCCTTTTGCGCTTATGACTGAATGGCTCGGGCATGGTGCTCTTCTTGATAACCCCGGACTTTTTCTACATGGCCTTGACGACATCAGAATCTTAAATGGAATCAAGCTTGAACATGATAAAAAACTGATTCGCCTCATGACAGGTAAGGCAAGGAAAAAAGGTTCTATTTTTGAAGTCGATGTTGAAATCAGAGATGGAATAAAAAATGGTGTTGAAGTAATTCATACAAGGGCAAAAGCTATTTTAACAGATAAATTTTTACAGCCGCCCATTCTTGATATATCCGCTTATATGGGTTCTAAAGCTTATTTCAGAAGTATGGATGAAGTTTACGATAAAATACTCTTTCATGGTGTTGCGCTCAGGGGCATAAAAAAAATAATCAGTTGTTCTTCAAAAGGCATATTGGCGCGTATTTCTTCAGCGCCTTCGCCTGTTAAATGGATGAAAGAACCTTTAAGGAGTAAATGGATAGGAGATCCTCTTGTTCTGGATTCCGCATTTCAGATGGCAATTATATGGTGTTTTGAAGAGATGGGGGTTGTTTCGCTTCCAACCTACAACGCTTCTTACAGACAGTATAGAAATAAATTCCCTTCAGAAGGAGTTACGGCATTATTAGAAGTAAGGGAGGTTACCAAACACAAATTAAAAGGAGACTTTACATTCCTTGATAAGAATAACGTGGTTGTTGCTCAGTTGACAGGCTATGAAGCTGCAATGGATGAGTCTTTGTTTAAGGCTTTTAAGAGTAAAGATGCTGCAAACGCTTAAAACTACTCAGGTAGATAGACTGAAGTCTGAAGCTCCCTGATCCCCACGACCTCCGCTCTTTTCACACGTAACAGCCCGGGGCTGTTGTGCATATACATAAGGGATGAAGAATATCCCGAATCCATAAAATATTTTTCAAGAACATCAAAAAGAACAGGACGATCCGGCCAGGTAAACATTTTTTTACGCTTATTAAGTTCATCCCATTTATCCCGGGCCCACGGTTTTTCTATAAACACCTTTTTCTTTGCAGGCTCACAGAGAAACATTTCGCAGACAATCGGCTTAACCCTCCACAGACAACCATTTTCCCCAAGATAAATGCATTTATAACCATTATTCGGTCTTTGAAGAACTTTCAACAGTACTTCAATCTCATTTTTTTGAGAAACCAGAACATTTATAACCACATCAGCAAAAAAAGTAATGATGCCTTCACGTGAACAACAGGCGCTGATATTTTTTTGATAGCAGTTTTGAGTGCATATTTTACCGAAATGTTCGGACAGAAAAATATCTATATCTTTTCGAAACAAAAGATAATCAGCGACTAAAGATTCAAGCTCCCGTTTTTCAGCAGGAAAAACACTTGCAAGATATTGATGTACCATAGACAGGGCATCTGTCTGTTCTTTCTGATAGGAACTCATTTATGACGAGACCTTTGAAAAATGTTCAATTTTGTTCAAGTTCAAGGAAGGCGAAAATTTTAAATGCAAAAATACAGCTTAGGAACGTGGACGAATTAACTTCCACAAGTAGGCACATAGATTTGGGTCAAATTTGTTCGATCTCAAATCACAAAAGTTGATGGAATAGCGAGCTATTTCAATATTTTTGGGATTTTAGATCGGGCAAAGGTGGCCTGAATCTGTGATGCATAGTTGTGGAAATTATTTCGTCCACGTTCCTCTAACCATGGCCTGACACCGAAACTGGGCAAAAGGGGACGTTTTGCAAAGGTCTCATGGCTTGATTCCACAACAACTGCCCGGCCCCGCGCAACCGGCTTCGCCTGGAGTAGATCCGCAGCAAGAAGTATCGCCAGGCCCAGGCATACTCTGATGTGAAGCCCCTGAAAACGATGAATGAGCTGCAAGTAATTTTTTCAGATTAGAACTTCCGCATGAATGGCACTTTGGTTGATCCTCTGAACCGGTAATAAGGAGTTCGCTGGATTTCCCGCAGTCCAAACAAAGAAAATCAAATAACGGCATAATTTTTCTCCCTTAAATCTTAGGAACGTGGACGAAATAACTTCCCAAATCTGTGCGCCTACTTGGGGAAGTTATTTCGTCCACGTTCCTAAGGTTAAATATAATCAAATTATAGGCATCCTTCATTTTTCAGTTAACACATTTGGGGAATTCATGGTAGGTTGGGTTGAGCGAATATTATTGTTGGGTTTCGCATTGTCGCATTGTTGGGGGTCCACTATACTCGCCCGAAGGGCGCTAAGGATTTCACCCAGGGTTGTCCTGAGGGTACAACGAACATCATGGGCATGGATGCTCTCAAGGCTCAGAGACTCTATAAACACTTCAGTGGAGGCAGGAAGTTTCCTGACAAATTTTTTTCCAACCTCCTTTGCAGTTTCTCTTACAACATCTTCTGCAAACTGAGGAAAACGGTGGGCTTTGAGTACGATTTCTGCCTCATCAGGACGTTTAAGCAGATCTTGGGTAACATGGAGAGTGAACTCAAGACACTCCAGGATTTCTTCGAAAGATGGGCTTTCCAGGTGACCCTCCACACAAAGCTTTGTCATAGCACGCTGGGAGTGGGTTAGAGCTGGGAAACGGGCATCAACTGTCTCGAAGATGGCCTGGTTATATACCTGAGTACAAGGACAGGCTGTTATATGGCAGAGACCCAGGCCTATTATGGTCTTGAAAGATATAGCGTCTCCACTGAGTGATGCATTGACCTCTGCGCTTATATCAACTGCATCCACTGATGTTCTCTGGCTCACAGATGTCTTTCGGACCAAGGGAGACTTTCCTGAAACCAGCACACGGGCCCATTCCCCTCGTTGTCTCTTGAGCACTAGCTGGGCAAGTTCCTGAGCATAGTAACGGATATCAGGAAAGCTTTTCTGGTATAGCTGAGAGACTGCCTCCTCAATCCTGGACATATGGATGCCTCGCACGTGCTCAGGAAGATTCACAGATATCTCTGTGTTGAATGGGAGCTTCCCCTGGGGCAATGAGATCCATACGGTTTTTCCGGAAATACCGACTTCTGTAAGACCTATTGGAAAGGAAGGCGCCTGTTCCGGTACATCTTTCCCCTCACGGAGGGCCCTGTGATGTCCTGAAAAAGGAATCTCAGGGCTCAGACCAGGTCTCGCATTTTCATGTTCATATACCACTCCTGAACTGTTCGCCATCTTTGTCTCCCTTTGGCGGCAAGTACCTGCATTTTCCGTATTCTGTCAAAATCCTCCGGTGTGGCCTTGTCGCTTGTTTGCAAAATTTTCATGATTCGTTTCAAGGTATGCTGAATCTCCATGCCTTGGTCTTTTAAACAACAAAGGCTTCCCTCATGAAGAAGACGGTGGGTGATCACCTTAGGTACGAAGCCAAATGGATACAGGGCAGAGAGCTTAAGAAAGAGGACCCAGTCTTCGCCCATGTTTCCTTGACCAAAGCCGTTAACATCTTCAAATGCCTTGCGGGTTACAGCTACGGAAGAAGGGACCATAAAGCACCATCTGGCAAGACTGCTAAAACACTGGCCGCTGATCTCTTTACCCCCTTCTGGAATGAAAAACTCGCCTCCGCCCAGCAAATCTTTTGTCTTGGTCACACCATAGGCTACCTGAAAACCCTGATGCAATAGCGGTATCAGCGATCTCACATGAAGAGGCAACCAAATATCATCAGAATCCAGAAACATGAGTACATGGCCCGTAGCAGCCCTGACGCCTTCATTTCTGGCCAGACCGGGCCCTAATCCATGGGTTGAAATAATCCTGATCCCAGGGAAATGTGCTCTGACAGCCCCTTTTGTCCCGTCTGTGGATCCATCATCCACTACAACGATTTCAGGGACCCATCCTTCCTGGGCCAGAACGCTTTCTATGGCCTTTAAGACCATATCTTTTCGATTTCTGGCGGGGATGATGCAGCTTACTTTCATCTTCCTACCTTCCTGGAGGAAAGCACAAAGCCGCATCCCTGAGCCTTCCTGCCAGCTTGTGGTAAACATACTGTCTCAATCTGGGAATCATGTCATTTAGATACAAGCCTATCTCCTTTTCCGTGGCAGTGGTCAGGGTCTGGCAAAAAAGGCACTTTTGCTCTCCTCCCCCAGTTGATGGGAGACCAAATTCCTCAAGAAAGTGTCGTGTAACTCTCTCATCATCAAAATCCTCATATAACGGAAACATAGTTCTTATTCCAAAGTCATCGGACAACCCTGATATCCTGTCCATAAAGGCCATGGTCTGTTCTGGAAAATATTCCTGTTTCCTGGCATATCCCACAAGCAGTGTTGGAATAAACCTATCAACGCAATAAATTATGGCCTTCACATGCATGGCCAGCTTGCATGCTACACATACCAGATTTTTACCTCCATAACTGGGCATTAGTTCTTCGTACCGGTCGAGCCACAGGCACTGAAACAGCCTGCCCATGTCCAGCTCTATATATGTTGCCTGTGGGATTTGCTCTAAGTCGGGCATTTGTGCCTCAAGGATCCTCTTACTTACACGAAAGCGTTCTTTCGAAAAGGAGGGAAATCGCCCCATACCGTTTAACATGTGAAGGAGATGAATATTTCTGGGTCTCGGGATCTCCGGATGTGCCCCGACTGCTGCCAATGCATACAGTGACAGGGAATCACTCCCACCTGAAAACAGTATCGCTAATTCTTGTTTTTCCATTTGCCGGCCTGCCCCACCTTGTACCTCAGAAATACCTCTCCGGTCTCTGCTGTATGACACTCCAGAAGCTTGAGAGGAAGAAATGGTTCCCCAAGTTGTCTTGGACCATCTGCAAGAGAGGCCGCACCTTTTTCTCCAGACAGCTTCGGGGCAATGGTAAGATATATCTCATCAACCACTCCTTCTGAAATGGCAACATAGTTAAGCATCGCCCCTCCCTCGATCAGAACAGTTCTTGCGCCCATACGGCCGAGATATAAAATGGCAGCACCAACTGAAAGTCCATGGATTCCTTCAGGAAGTGGTACCACCCTGGCCTTATGACCGAGGGCTTTACCTAAAGAAGGTGTCTGAGCCCTGCTGGTAAAAACCACTGGAGGAGGGCCCATCTGGAATAGTCTCCGGCCCTTTACAGGTATCTTTCCGGACATGGTTATTACTGCTCTGATCCGTTTATTTGGGATAATACCACCAGTCCCCCGCATCTCGGGATCCCCTTCCCTCAGTGTCCCTGCCCCCAGAAGACTTGCGTCAGTCATCATCCTTATGGTTTCAAGGTGTCTGCGGTCCTCTGGGCTTCCGATGTTGCCAGGAGTTATCCTGCCGCAAGCTGTGGTTATACAGATGAGGAATACCTTCAATAGTCAGTTCTCCGAACATTATCAACGATTAGGATTCGCCCAAAATTAGCAGTTTTCGTTCAGGCACTATGGAGGTTCAAGAGAGGTCTACGACGCGTCTTGTACCTGATTTAGACCATCATGATCCTTGCAAAAACAGTATGAAATATGCGTATCAAGCAGGGCAAACTCACTTGGCTTTAGGATTCCAAGTGCGTTTGCCCATCTATCAATGCAAACCATGTCTCATTGATGTTACCGATGTATCGGGGTCAATTGTACTCGCCGGTTTCGTGCACGCCCCTTAGCAGTCTCGTTGGAAGCAATGGGTTTCGAAAATCCGTAGCCTGCAAAAGAAAGACGTTCCGCTCCAATGCCCTTCTGCATGAGATATTCCATTACCGCTTGTGCTCGATTCTCGGAAAGTTTTTGATTGTATGCCTTTTGACCTGTGTTATCGGTATGGCCTTCAATAACAACCCGTACATTTGGATTCTGTTTAAATACGTCTGCAACACGGTCCAAAGCCGGAAAGGATTCGGGGCGAATGTCTTGTTTGCCCGTGTCAAAACGAACTTGTTCCAGCAACCAGCAACCATTTTCATTTACCTTTGCGCCCCGAGAGGTGCCTGAACACTGATCCAGATGATCGTACACCCCATCACCATCGGAATCCAAGAGGCAACCCCTGGTATCAACGGCAATGCCTCTTGGCGTATCCGGGCATTGGTCAAGATCATCCGTAACACCATCACCATCACCGTCAGCGTCTTGCGAACAGCCATGATTATTCACTGCCACACCCTTGGGCGTATGGAGACACTGATCTATATGATCGGGTACCCCATCACCATCGGAATCCAGAGGGCAACCCCTGGTATCAACCTGAACACCCTTTGATGTGCCAGGGCATTGGTCTCGATGATCGGGTACTCCATCGCCGTCACTATCTACGGGTGGTGAGGCTTTCTTTTCTGTTTTTGCGAGGAAGGTGAGCATTAGTGTATAGGCCAGGTTGTTTTGCCTTTTGTCAAAGGGAATCAGGTGACGTACATCACCTCTTAAAACCAAACGCTCCGTGAGAAAATATTTCAGTCCACCGCCGTAGTTGACCAGAAAGTCCGTGTCGTTTCCACCGCTATCCGGATTAAGGGTAATCCCGCCAATGCCTGCAGCGAGGTAGGGGACAAGTCTTTTTTCAGGCATGAAATGGTAGAGACCATCCAATCGATAAAGAAAACCGTTTACATCGCCGCCACCGGAATCAGATTCACTGTTAATGTAGTGAAACACTGCTTCAGCTCCGAGAATTTTATCGAAGCTATATCCCCCTGCCAATCCAAAGGTGGAACCATTATCCAGGTTCTGATTTCCCTCAAATACATACCCCCCGATGGAAGGGGAAAAGTTGAACGAGCCCGGTGTCATCTCCGCCCATGAATTGAAAGTAAAAGATAAAAAAATAATTGCTATGCCAAAAAAAATCAGTCTCTTAAAATAGATCATCGGTATTCTCCTCCTGTTTTCCTGTGGTCGGTTTTCTATTGTTTCCCAAATTATAAATCGCCTTAGGAACGGGGACGAATTAACTTCCGCGTTCCTTAACATCAAGAACACCTGCTTTCGCGCATAACAGTATTTCATCACTCGTCGCCAAAAGCACCACGGTCGGTAGCCTTTAGTCTTTCCTCCTGTGACATGGCAGATAAACCTTCCACTTCCTTCATATCCAGCCCAAGTCCTTCGGACACCCGGCGTCCGTAATCCGAATCGGCCAAAGTAAAAATCGCTGCCTGGCGGAGCTGGATCCGTTTTTTTGCACCACCGAGGTGGTCCACAATGTTATTGATCAGGTGATTCCGTTCCTCGTCGTTCATCACCCTTCGATACAGTTCTCCAGCCTGAAAGAAATCATCATTCGGATGGGTGTAAGGTTTCCGGGCCGCTTTTCCCGAAACTTCAAAGGCCGGTTCACCCATGGTGTGATCAGGCGCCGGGCCGCTAAAGCTGTTGGGATAGTAGTTCGGGTTGCCTCCACCATTGGCATCAAAGCGCATAGATCCGTCCCGCTGGTAGTTTTCCGTTGGTGCTGCCTTCGCCCGATTTACCGGCAACTGTTGATAGTTGGATCCCAATCGATGTCGATGGGTATCGTGGTAACTGAACAAACGTCCCTGGAGCATCTTGTCAGGGGAAGCACCAATACCGGGAACAAAATTGGCCGGAGAAAAGGCCGCTTGTTCGACCTCTGCAAAGTAGTTTTTCGGGTTTCTGTTGAGTACAATACGGCCCACTGGAATGAGTGGGAAGTCACTATGAAACCAAACCTTTGTGATGTCAAAGGGATCGAATCGATATTCCTGTGCCTGTTGGGGAGTCATGATCTGAACATAGACTTTCCAGGACGGACAATCGCCTTTCTCAATGGAGTAGAACAGGTCACGCGTGGCGTGGTCCGGATCTTCGCTTTTCAACCGCCCAGCTTCCTCTACTGTAAGATTTTCAATACCCTGATCCGTCTCAAGCTGATAATTTATCCAGAAGTGCTCTCCCTTGTCGTTATACCACTTAAAGGTATGACTGCTGTAACCATTCATATGACGGTAGGTCTTTGGGATACCACGATCGGAAAATAAAATGGTGACCTGGTGAATGGATTCCGGTGTCAGAGAGAGAAAATCCCAAAACATGTCTGGATCTTTCAGATTGGTGGCTGGATTTCGCTTCTGCGTGTGAATAAAGTCAGAGAACTTCAGCGGGTCCCGAATAAAAAAAACTGGTGTGTTGTTCCCCACCATATCGTAATTTCCCTTCTCAGTGTAAAACTTTACGGCAAATCCCCGTGGATCGCGTTCGGCATCTGCCGATCCCTTTTCGCCGCCAACAGTGGAAAAACGAATGAAAAGTTCGGTTCGTTTTCCTACCTCGGAGAAAAATTTGGCCTTGGTGTACCTGGTGACATCATGAGTCACTTCAAAGTAGCCATAGGCACCTGCTCCCTTGGCATGAACAACGCGTTCAGGAATACGCTCTCGGTCGAAATGGGCCAACTTTTCAAGCAAATGAACATCCTGCATCAGGACAGGACCGGGATCTCCTGCATTTATACTATTCTGGTCGTCATCAACGGGTGCTCCAAAATTGTTGGTTAAGGTGTTTTTTCTCTTCGCCATCATCGTCCTCCTTTGATAAATTGTGACAATCTATTGTCGCGCGCCTCCTCATTTTCATGTTTCTTTTCTTCGGCCAACGTTGCGCTCACCGGCAAATTTGAAGCGCAACAAAAAATTTGTCCGAGTGCAGCAGCGCTATGTTATACATTTTTCAAAATCATTCCGTCTCTCTCCTTCCACAGTCTCAGCCAAAAACAACAGGAGTTGCTTCCGGGTCAAATGGATTTTTGCGGATCGCTAAAGAGAAAAGGTATGGGTATTGTCCTTTGAGATGTCTCAAATAAAAAAGCCACTGCTCCACAAGTTTTTTATAAACGCGGTCAATGTCGCCGGCAAGATGTTGTATGTCAGAATCGGGCAAGAGATCCAATTTATCTCGACTGCTCAGTTCATCTAATAAGTGGAATACAGCAAGCAAAGCTTCACTAAAATCTTCATGTTCAATCAACACAGGATTCTCAAGAAGACCAAGAAGAAAATTTCTTCTGCTATTTAGAAAATTGCCCAATGTTTCCAGGTCTAAGTGTCCTTTAACATCAACCTTGAAACTATGTTTTCTTATTACTTTTTGTGCAGCGGTGAAACGATTTCCTGGCCAGTTAGAACTGACGAGGAGCTTGTCTCTTATCTCTTCAATAGTTTGATCTTGGCTTGAGAAAAGTTCCAGGAGTTTATAGCCGACTTCGCTAAAAAAAATGCCGAGGACCATGTTAACTTTCCTTTCCCTGCTTTGTGTATCTCGTTTTAGTATTATTATTTCAGTGGCGTTTGCGATTACGCCGAGAAAGGTTGCTCCACCCATAACTATCAATAACACGGCAAACAATCGACTGGCTTGATTTGTTGGGTGAATGTCTCCATACCCCACTGTCGACATTGTAACGATGTTATAATACAAAGCTTCGACAAATGAGAGATCTTCCAGGAGCATGAAGCCAGCGATGCCGAATGCTGAGACTATCAAAAATAAGATTAGAAAAATTTTTAGTCGGCGACGTAATTTCTGCATACTTATATCGGCTCTCCGGTATTTTGCAGGGTTAGTGTTTTATTTTAATTTCAAGAAGTTATCGTATTTTCTGTGTTTAGTGTTGAACAACTTTTGGTGGTCCCTACAAAACAAAACTGGTCAATAATTTCAATGAGTTACATATTATGGCTTCTGTTAGAGCCTGTTTCAGTGGGCGACTAAGCGCGACCAAAAAGGCCCATTGGAAGGGCACGAACTATGTGAGCATGGCCAACTGAAATAGGCTCTTATAGGATTTAAGATAAAGATTTTGGGTGCGTTATCGGGTTTTAGGTATTTGCTTTTAGTGTAATGGTTCACCACGGATTTTCACGGAAATAGACTGAATTCTCGTAACTGTTCAGGTTGTCTCGTACAATTTTTATCGCTCTAACCGTGAACCTGAGTAGTTACACTTACTCATTGTTTTCAATTTTCAGTGAAACTCCGTGTCGTTCCGTGGTGAACTTTTACCTTTTAGTTATGTAACAGGATTTTCGTTCAGACACCAGTTACAGTGACTCTGCCCCGGCAAAGCCGATCCTGGTCGTCTTAATCGGCAAAGCCTTGTTTCTTCACTCTGGTCTCCCAATCTTCAGGTCCTGCT
>JABZFQ010000328.1 GCA_014237365.1 Desulfobacteraceae bacterium
GTATGGAACTGAGCTTTGCCGGTGACGGCAATCCGCGCTACTGGCGGGTTCGGGCTCAGAATGTAAGTGGCTGGGGAGAATGGTCAGCGGGGTGGAGCTTTATGACCATTGCTCCGCCTGAAAAGCCCAGGTTTGGCCTTCATTCACGTCTTTTTTTACCACAATCTACTTTAGAGGTGGGAGCTGAATGGATCAGCTTTTCTCCTCAAATTTTCTGGGGAGATGTTGAGGATCCCACCATCCAGGCCGGTGCTTATAAGTATAGTGGATATAATAAGTTAGATCTTAATTTTAATTTTGATAAGACTTTTAGTTGTTCCAAATCCATGGGTATTAAAAATGGATTGACCTTTACATGCTTGGGTCCGGGTACTCCCAGGGCATGGATTAAATGGCAGAAAGATACAACCCAATTACCTGTTGATGATTATCCTGGCACACAGGAAGATGGTTCTGTGGATCCTGTTCTAGAACAGGCATGGATAGACTTTGTAAAAAAGACTATAGAGCGATATGATGGTGACTCTGATTTCGGATGTACCCTCAATGCCCCTGATTGCTATTGCGAAGGCGATAATCAATATCCTGACTTTGACCCATCTAATCCCCCTAAAGCCGATTTTTATCATATCGAAGAAGAATGGAAAACCTCTTGGTGGCATGATGAGGATGAGACCCCTGATAACCCTATTTCTGCAATAAGGTATGTGAAATTACTAAAAATTACTTCTCAGGCAATAAGAGAAGTTGACCCGGAAGCGAAAATAGTGCTTGTCGGACCAGCCAACGGACTTATAAGATTAATGGCATTTGCTAATGGATATATTGATGACCCGGACGGTGGATTGCGAAAAGGCATTTATTATACAAGAGACGAAATTAGAGATTCTTTACTGTATCAATTAACTAAAGCAGAAATAGAATATATTTTACGTGAAGGGAAGAATTACTTTGATGTGGTAGATGTTCATCTATATGAAGAAAAAACATCATTTATAGAAGGAAAAGTTAAATGGCTAAAAGATAAAATGATGGAGCAAGGTTATCAAAAACCAATTTGGTCAATAGAAGCAGGTGGCCCTTTTAAATTGTCACAGGAAGAGATAGACTGTATTTTAGATCCCTTATGCGAAGGTCCAATAAATGGTGACTATTCCTTTGGACCATATACTGACAAGGAAAATGCTGAGTTTGTCTTGAAATTATTTACGTTAGCCTTTGGTTCCCAAATGGATAGATTTACGTTTTCAGCATCCGCCTGTGAAAAGCTATATTGGGATGGTCCCTTTACTCATATGGGCTTGATATCAGGTGATGAAGTTCCCATTAAGAAACCATCTTTTTACACCTATAAGTTGATGACTTCAAAATTAAGAAATTTTGATATCGTTACAAAATTAGACTATGGCCTGAATAATTATATCTTCAAGTTTGGTTTTGAGGGAACAAATCAGGTTTTCGTTCTGTGGTCGGAGAAAAAAGGCGGGGATGTTATTGATCTTTACGATTATATTTCAACGGACAATGTTAAGATAACCCATATTGTGACCGAACTAGACGTTGACAATAATCCGATTTATCCGCCGGATGAAATTATTTCGACATCATGGATACCAATCTATGGAACCCCAGTATTTGCCCAGAAAATTGATTAGAAAATAGGCTTACAATTGCGGTCTTGTTTCTATAATTTTTGCGATTCAATAATTTCAGGTAGTGGGCTCGGTAAAAAATAACTTGGTAGAATTTGCGCCCGAATTTGCGTAGATTTAATTGATCTGATTGAGCAAAACCGCAGGAATAGCGAGCTATTTCGAGGTCAATTTTACTAAGGAACGTGGACGAATTAACTTCCCCAACTATGCATCACAGATTCAGGCCACCTTTGCCCGATCTCAAATCACAAAAATATCAAAATAGATAGGCTATTCCATCAACCTTTGTGATTTGAGATCGAATAAATTTGACCCAAATCTATGCGTCTACTTGGGGGAAGTTGTTTTGTCCACGTTCCTAAGATCAGGTGCGAATAAAAATCGGTTAAGGATATGGTAAAATCGGGATGCAAAAATGCCAAATTATTTTTGACCAAGCCCTAAGGTTAAATAAACCGCCTTTAAATTCAGGTTGAACTATATAGCAGTTTTTAGTTTCTTGCCGGGCCGGAACTTAACAACATTGCATGCTTTGATTTTAATAGGTTCGCCTGTTTGAGGATTACGGCCTTTACGAGCTTTTCTGCGGACTTTTGAAAAAGTTCCGAATCCCACAAGCGTAACTTTTCCGTCTTTTTTCTTTAGTGCCTTTGTTACACCATCCATGAAAGAGTTTAGTGCACCTGATGCTGCGACCTTGGAAATACCAGCATCTTTTGCCATTATTTCTACTAATTCTGCTTTTGTCATAATCATTCCCCCCCCTCTTTGTTATTGATTAATAACGATAAAATCTCATCTTTTATCAGCTCCATATAGCACGCTTTTTTCAATGTCAACACAAATCAGCACCATATAAGACTTTTTTAATAATATTTAACGTTAACATGTTATATGGTTATATCTGCAACTAACCTATTTTAAAAAACCTGTATTATATAAGGAACGGTGACGAAATAACCTCCCCAGAAATCGTTAAAAAGAAACCCTGCAGGATTTTTGTCATTGTTTATTAATGTCCCATTAAACTCTTAGGAACCCCCATGCCCTGCGGGCACAACAAAGCATGAAACACTTGCAAAATTGAACGAATGGTCATAACTATCACATTTTTTATCATCCATAATAAAATTAGGAGGATAGCTAT
>JABZFQ010000348.1 GCA_014237365.1 Desulfobacteraceae bacterium
TTGCCTATTTTAATTCCGCCCATACCCCTTTTAGTGTACAGGTTAAAACCATTGTGTACCATTTTATTATCACATTTAGGGCATGACGGTGGGTTTTTCTTGCGGAAAATATTGTTTGTGGTATATTCGTATTCATCACCAAATCCACTGAAGACAACTCCAAGAATTGGAATTTAGGGGAATGTGTTAAAATTTATATTTATAATTACAATAATTGTCCAATATACTATAAATAGATAATACTATATAAAAATATATATTTGTTGTGATAATGTAATTACTTTTTACTACATAACTGGATTTTGGAACTGTGCCTACTGTGATAAAGGGTCAGGAGGATATCCTTGAGGAATATGATCTTTGATTATTTTGGTGCTGTCGAATTGAACTGTTGTTTTTATGCGCCTGCCCTGACAGAATGGATTTTGGCTGCATCCACCCGTAAGAATGAAGTACATCTTTGATACAAATATAAGGATTTTTTAATTTGTTATGGAAATGCCAGGGCCACATATTTAATTTGCGAAATACTTAAATAGTGATAAACAGCTTTCAGGAAATAATAAAAAGTATCCCGCAGCCGAGCTGAGGGGTATAGCAATTAATATGAATTAGGCAGTGAAGTCAGGTATTTTCTATATTCGGCACGCTCCATCATAGATCTCTTCATGTATGCAGTCGATCTTTGGCTCCTCACCGCACACGGAACACTTTGGGTTTTTACATATCTTGATCTCATCAAATGTCATGTACAGGGCATCGTAATATATCATCCTGCCCAGTAGCAGTTCACCGATTCCAAGCAAGTATTTTACCACCTCAGTAGCCTGGATGACGCCAATGATACCAGGCAGCACACCCAGCACTCCCACTTCATGGCTTAAGGGGGCCATGCCAGGGGGCGGTGCATGTTCGAAAAGACAGCGGTAGCATGGTCCTTTCCCTGGAATAATTGTTGTGACCTGGCCCTCGAAACTGAAGATACTGCCGTGTGACAGGGGAGTCTTGGTCAGCACGCACGCATCGTTCACCATATATCTGGTACCGAAATTATCAGAACAGTCCACCACTATTTCATAATCCTTGATGGTGTCCATGATGTTGCTGGCATCCAGCCGTGTCTCATAGGGTACGACCTTTACATCAGGGTTTAGTTTTTCAACGAACCCGGCTGCTGAGGCCACTTTGGGTTTATCCACGTTCCCGCCGTGTATGACTTGGCGCTGCAGGTTGCTCATATCCACCACATCGTCGTCTACGATGCCAAGTGTGCCTACTCCAGAGGCAGCAAGGTACTGGATTACCGGGGAACCCAGACCTCCGGCACCGATGCAGAGCACTTTTGAGTCAAGTAGTTTTTGCTGGCCTTTTTTGCCCACTTCCGTGAGCATGATGTGGCGTGAATAACGTTGTATTTGTTCTATATTTAATCCGACAGGCATTTGAGTGATCCTCCTGTGTTATTTTTAATATTCTTGTGGATTTCTTACCGTGCAAATCACCTGACAGTCAGCCGCCAATATATAATGGTTTTTCCAACAGTTCTCTGGTTTTTTTGTCACGTTCAGCAACGGCCGTTTTATTTTTACGAATGGTTTTAATCTAAAGGAACCCAGAAATGTATCAGTTCTTTTGACAACTCAGGTCATATTCACAACAGATTTAGTTAATCATCAGCTGATAATTTTTCTTTACATCTTACATATTTAATGTCAATGTCACTTTTTCGGAGTGTTTCCATTGTTTTTTCGATTGCCTTGAGGTTCTGTTAAACATTTTCAATTGTTACTATTTGAGCCATATTACTAAATTGGGTTTTCGTCCTTATATTTATTACCCAGCTTCTAATTGTAAAAAATTGGGTCGTGTCCCTGAATAATAGGAGAGCGTTACATTACATGTTGGTATTATCAAATTAACCGCAGATGAACGCCAATAAACGCGGATATGCTGCCTGAAAATCTGTGTTTATCTGTGGTTTAATTAAATTCACCAACACGAATTGTAATGGTCTCATATTTGGACATTGAAAGAATTATTAACGTTCAGAATGCCTGTTCAGCAAATCGGGGACACGACCAAAAATTGGGTGTCAACATAAACTAAAAACACTAAATATAGTACTTAGGTAACTCACGATAAATAATTTACCAAATTGTGAGTTTTATAGTGACATCCCACTTTGGTAAATTTTCCATTCTTTCGATTCTCTCTTCACAGATTTTCATTACATCTTTTGTTAATTTAATCCCTTTCTGGTAAACTTTGTCGACAAGATGAACTACGGTATGCACACCATTCCATGTCATGGTTTCAGCCCATCCGATGACTTTACAAACGGAAGACTGGAGCGTACCATTCCAATGCCTTTCTAAAGCCCTCTCAGGTTCTTTTTCTCTCGTTTTTCCACCTCTGGAAAACTCTCCGACGTTCACTTTAGCTTTTGTATCAATTGAAATTCTCAGTGCCTCGGGATTGTCATCTGCCTGATGATTGATTCGATCAACATTTTCAAAAATATCATCTGTTTCAGGAATCTTTTTGAGTGGTTTGATATTCTGAATTCGCTTCAATTTATACCCCATTCTCTTTAGAATATTCCCTATCGTGTTTTCACAGGGTAATTCGTCTTCTGTGTACCCCTTTTCGTCGATAAGGGCTTGACGAACTGCTTTCGCCGTAATTCTTGTATACAGAAAAGGCGTCTGAAACTTTGGGTCGGCCTGGCTCTTCGGATCGACTAATGATCGTATATCATCGGCAAGTTCAGGCATTTTTTCCTCGGTCT
>JABZFQ010000347.1 GCA_014237365.1 Desulfobacteraceae bacterium
TATTGATTTTCGGGGATGGTTCCCCGCTCTGTGATATATGCGAGATATTGGTGGAATGTGCAAAACGATTCGAACCTCCGGAAAATCCGGCCCAATGTATTCGGCAATATCCCGTAGGGACAGGCCCCTGTGCCTGCCCTGACAATATGCAACAACAGGTCGGAAGGGCAACCACAGGCGTTGCCCCTACGTTATTTGAAAACGAATTGTATCACATAATAGGGAACCATCATCAAGATGGCATTGTTTTATTTCGGTTACACTCAAGTTATTTCGTCCCCGTTCCTAATTTATCGGCAATAATGACTGAGTTCTAAGGAAAATTAAGGATGCTGAAAAAACCGGCAATTGCAGCGATTATATTGGGTCTGTTTTTTACAATCTTTTCTGCTGGTTGTTCCGGACAGCTTCAGCATGGTCCGCCTGAATGGGTCGTTTGTATCCCTGAGCGAGGAGCAGTCGGAGGTGCTGGCTGGAGCCCGATACCGGGCAAACAGAAAGAGATTGCCCGTGCACGCGCTCTTGTCTCCCTTGCCACGGAATTGGGAGGCGCAATTGTCACGATCAGGCAGGAAATAGAGCGTAAGGTCGTCAATGACACATTGCGCGCCACTATGATCAGCAATGACACAATCACTGTTAAAGGGATTAAAATAAAGGGAAAGATAATCAGAGAGTGGCATGACCCAAAAACAGGCCGGTATTATGTCTGGATGGAGGTGAAATAGTGCCTAAGGAACGTGGACGAAATAACTTCCCCAACTATGCATCACAGATTCAGGCCACCTTTGCCCGATCTCAAATCACAAAAATATCGAAATAGCCAGCTATTACATCAACTTTTGTGATTTGAGATCAAACAAATTTGACCCAAATCTGTGCGCCTACTTGTGGAAGTTAATTCGTCCACGTTCCTAAACAAATTTTGAGCGAGCCATAAGGAGCAGCTATGCAGATTATAAACTCCATATTTACAGCTATCGTAATAGTACTTATTTCCTGCGGGATATTATCGGCTGATTCTTTTGATGATTTTTTAAAAAAGGAACAAGTTGCGGCAAAAGGATTTATAGCGGAAGAAAAGCAGGAATTTAAAAGCTATCTTGATGAGCTGAAAAAGGAATTTAAAGAGTATAAGAGAATAGTTGAAAAGGAGTATAAGCAATACAAAAAAGAATTACTAAGGCATTGGGATAGCGCCGAGATAAGCGACAAAAAGAAATGGGTTGAGTATTCGGCTGATTACAAGACAAAGAGGGTTGTCGATTTTGGCAAAAATCAGATTAAGATAGAAATAATAACGGACCGTGATGAAAAAACAGAAAAGAAAGTGGCGGAAATCCTTATGGATATTCTGTCTGAAAACAAAGAGGCGGCTTTTAATAGAGACAGGCTTGCTGTCAATATCGAAAACAGTATAAAACAGAAAATAAAATATCTTAAAACCGACAAGGTCGAAAAAAAACCTGTTTTGGCGTCCCTGTTTACAGGAAGGGATGAGCCATCAAAAAAAGAGTTAAGCAGCATAGCTTCTGCGTTGATGAAAAAAGCGAAAAAAGAGACAAGACCGGCCAATATTTCTGACAGCAGAATAGTATCAATAACAATTCCGTTTTCAAAAAAAGCCGCAGAAAACAAGGCAGAGACATACAGGCTGCTGGTCAATGATTGTGCAAAAAAACAAAAGATCGACAATGCCCTTGTTATGGCTGTAATACATACGGAGAGCGCATTCAATCCAATGGCAAAATCGAGTACCCCCGCGTACGGTCTTATGCAGATCGTTCCTCAATCAGCAGGCCTGGACGCAACAGAATTTGTTTACGGAAAGCCGGTTCTCCTCTCCCCGTCATATCTCTATAACGACAGAAATAATGTAACTATAGGTACAGCATACCTCCATATACTCAACTACAGGTATCTGAAAAAGATTAAAAACCCGGAAAGCAGGCTGTATTGCGCCATTGCTTCGTACAATACCGGCGCTGGAAATGTTGCAAGGGCGTTCACCGGCAGCAAAAATATTTCAAAAGGAGCAAACGTGATAAACAGGATGAATTCTGAAGCCGTGTATGCCGTCTTGATCAAAAAACTTCCGTATGAAGAGACAAGGGAATATCTGAAAAGGGTTATTGAAAGGATAAGACTCTATCAATAACGACCATGTCCTGACAGATACAACAAAAAATGAAAAAGAAGACGCAGTGCCCCAGCACATTTGCCATACAATTGAAAGGATAGGGATATGGCTGCACGGAAAAAGAGGCAAAGAAAGAGGCGGTCGCGGACCTTTTCTCGGCAATAGAAGAGGAAGTGAAGACCAGTTTTCAAATTGGAAGAGCTTTGGCGAACAAATCTGCTATGCGATGCAAAGCCGCATAAAGCAGATTTGTTCGGCCAAAGCGTCGCAGACAAGAAGGAAAGGGTTATGGGAACAAACTCAAAAAAAGCGTAACGATTTGTAGTCTCGTAACGATTGGTACCCCCAGTTACTACGAGCTGAAGACCGAAGGTTGTCAAAACATTCCAGACTTCAACAAAACAAAGGAGAACGGTCAATGAAAAAATATCCCATTGGAATCCAGAGTTTTGAAAAAATAAGATCTGGTGATTTCTATTACGTGGATAAAACCGAGTTTGTTTATAATCTCGTTAAAGATGAATCAGGTTATTATTTTTTATCCCGTCCCAGAAGATTCGGGAAAAGCCTTTTTCTGGACACATTACACCAGGCATTTGCAGGCAGGAAAGAATATTTTAAAGATCTGTTTCTTGAAAACAACTGGAA
>JABZFQ010000137.1 GCA_014237365.1 Desulfobacteraceae bacterium
AGTTCTTCTATCAGGGATTTTTTTGCTTCATTTACTATAAGTGGAGCCCCTCCTTTTGCCACCATTACAGGATCTACAACAAGCTTGTTTATTCCATATTGCCGCAGCTTTTTAGAAACTACTCTTATTATTCTGGAATTGGCAAGCATCCCTGTTTTGGCTGCATCAACACCTATATCTGTGGCTACGGAATCGAACTGCTTTTCTACAAAATCTTCCGGGACTTCATAAACCCCCTGAACGCCAAGGGTATTCTGAGCGGTTAAAGCGGTTATGACACTCATTCCAAATTCGCCTAAAACAGTAATAGTCTTCAAATCTGCCTGTATACCTGCGCCTCCGCCTGAATCCGATCCGGCGATGGTCAAAACCCTGCAAACGCCCATGACTTATATCCTTGAGTTAATTTAAAGACTCGCCCAAAAATAAGTTTGCGTTTTCGCGCTTAAAATTTGAGTCAAGTTTGGTTGATCTGATTGAGCAAAGTTTGAGTAATAGCGAGCTATTTCGAAGACTTTGCGATTGAAGATCGACCCAAAATTGCTTGAAGATTAAAATGCAAAAATGTGAAGTTATTTTTGGGCGAGTCCTAAGTAAATTAAAAAAGGGCAATACCTTCCTTAGGAACGTGGACGAAATAACTTCCCCAACTATGCATCACAGCTTCAGGCCGCCTTTGCCAAATCTCAAATCCAGGCTCAAATCCCAAAAATATTGAAATAGGTAAGCTATTCCATCTCCACGTTCCTAATCAAATATATTGTTTCGGTATATAGGTGGTCGGGACGACTGGATTTGAACCAGCGACCCCAGCGTCCCGAACGCTGTGCTCTACCAGGCTGAGCCACGTCCCGACTTCGGGGGAAATATTTATGCTACCATCTGAATATTGTCAATGGAAATAAGGGCTCGGTAAAAAATAACTTGGCATTTTTTACCGAGCCCTAAAGTTTGACGACTTTTTAAAAAGTCCATTTTTTGCGTTGTGCTGTATCCTTTGTCATTGCGACGTAGTTATAAGGAACGTGGACGAAATAACTTCCCCAAGTAGGCGCACAGATTTGGGTCGAATTTGTTTGATCGCAGATCACAAAAGTTGATGGAATAGCTTACCTATTTCAATATTTTTGGGATTTGAGCCTGGATTTGAGATTTGGCAAACTTTTTACTTTGCCGTCTAAGTTTGAATTATTTGTTAAAAGGATTTTTCAGCATAATTGTCTCATCTCTACCTGGGCCAACAGATACTATATTAATAGGCGTTTCAATAAGCTCTTCGACTCTCTTAAGATAATTTATTGCATTTTGAGGTAAATCTTCAAATTTTTTGATAATAGAAATTTCTTCCGACCATCCAGGCAGTGTTTCGTATACAGGTTTACAGGCTGCAAGTGTTTTGAGACATGCTGGAAAATTATTTATTGGTTTTCCATTATATTCATAGCTGGTACATATGTTTAGTGTTTCCAGTCCTCCTAAAACGTCAAGTTTGGTAATGGCTATGCCTGTAAGTCCGTTAAGGCGTACTGCATTACTTAGTATTACTGTATCAAGCCATCCGCATCTTCGCTTTCTACCGGTTGTAGCACCGAATTCAGCGCCTTTTTTCTGTATTGCATCGCCGGTTTCATCAAAAAGCTCTGCAGGAAAAGGGCCTTCACCAACCCGTGTGGTATAAGCTTTTACAATGCCAATAACGCCTGTGATTTTTTTTGGCCCAATACCCGCTCCGCCACATGCATTTCCTGCAATTGTGTTTGATGAAGTTACATACGGGTATGTGCCGTGATCAATATCAAGGTGAGTGCCCTGAGCGCCTTCGAACATGACCTGTTTACCGTGCTTTAGAGCATTATCAATAATAACAGAAATGTTTGTTACATATGGGGCAAGCTTTTTTGCATAACCATTATATTGATTAATTATGTTTTCTAAATCAACCGTTTCATAGGAAAGAAAATTTTTTAAATAGAAATTTTTTTCTTTTACTATTGATTTTACCTTTTCAATAAAAACTTCTGTATCTATTAATTCAATAAATCTTATCCCTCTGCGAGTCGCCTTGTCTTCATAGCAAGGGCCGATTCCTCGCCCAGTGGTTCCAATCTTCTTGTCGCCCTTCATCTTCTCCCTGGCATTATCAACATGCTTGTGATAAGGCATAATTATATGAGCTTTTTCGCTTATTTTTAAGTTATCCGGCCCCACATTTATTCCCTTGCTGATTAAGTAATCTATTTCTTCTAATAAAACAGAAGGGTCAATTACCATCCCATTGCCAATAATACAGGTTTTATTCTGTAAAATGCCTGAGGGCACCAGATGGCTGATGAACTGTTCATCTTTAACAACCATCGTGTGACCGGCATTATTCCCTCCCTGAAAACGCACAACAATATCAGCAAATTCCGCCAGCAGATCAACGATTTTACCTTTACCTTCATCACCCCATTGAGTTCCGACAATTACAATATTTGACACAGGTTAGCTCCTTTAATTCACAGATTAGGAACGTGGACGAAATAACTTCACCAACTATGCGCCTACTTGGGGAAGTTAATTCGTCCACGTTCCTTACGCAGATTTTCTTAAATTTTCTACTCGACTATTTACATGTCATCATTTGGATTGCGTTTTGAGCGAAAAAAATCCTGAATTAAGGATCTACACTCATCTTTGCATACCCCACCAATAATTTCCGGCTGGTGATTAAGCCTGGAATCATTGGCAAAATTATAAAGAGATCCGGCTGCTCCCCATTTGGGGTCATTTGTACCAAAAATTATCCTTGACACTCTGGCATGTATAATCGCTCCCATACACATAATACACGGCTCGACAGTAACATACAAAGTTATGTTTAACAACCTGTAATTAAGAAGCTTCTTCGCTGCCATACGCAGTGCAAGTATTTCTGCATGAGCCGTGGGATCAGAAAGCTTTATTGTACTGTTATACGCCAGGGAGAGTATTTCGCCTGATTCAGCAACGATAACCGCACCAATTGGAACTTCATCATTCTGTCCGGCTTTTATAGCCTCATTTATTGCAAAGTGCATTAATTTTGAATGATTATCGTGCATAATTAATCGGTTTAGGAACGAGGACGAAATAACTTCCCCAAGTAGGCACATAGATTTGGGTCAAATTTGTTTGATCTCAAATCACAAAAGTTAATGGAATAGCAAGCTATTTTAATATTTTTGAGATTTGAGATCGGGCAAAGGTGGCCTGGAGCTATGATGCAAAGTTGGGGAAGTTATTTCGTCCTCGTTCCTTAAACCGTTGCCTCTAAAGAGAGCTTTTTTCGAGGCTCTCATAAAGTTATCATTGACATAAATAAAAAAAAGTATATCTTAAAAAATCATCAAACTTCAATTTATTTTTCTTTTGCGCCCGTAGCTCAGCCCGGATAGAGCGCCGGACTACGAATCCGTAGGTCGCAGGTTCGAATCCTGCCGGGCGTACCAGTATTTTATGGTGGACTGGATTGTCAAGACATAAAATTGCCTTAGGAACGAGGACGAATTAACTTCCACAAGTAGGCGCACAGATTTGGGTCAAATTTGTTTGATCTCAAATCACAAAAGTTGATGGAATAGCAAGCTATTTTGATACTTTTAGGATTTGAGATCGGGCAAAGGTGGCTTGAATCTGTGATCTGAAAAAAATACCCCGCAGACTCCGCCGCAAATGCAGCCTTTAAAACCTCGTTTTTTAAATTACCCTTCAATGCTTTGGGAAAAAATTGTATTTTCATTTGTATTACTCTTTTTTCGGAGAAAATACAATGTCGAAATCTTCCTCTCGAAAACGTCCCTGTTGCATTTGCCTCAAGTGGTTCCTTCCTGATGTCAGTCAAAAAAACCGCCAAAAAACCTGTGACAATCCTGAATGCCAAAGAGAACACTATCTAAGACAATGTGCAAAACGGAACAAAAAAACAAAGAATATTTCCAAAGCAATTACCTGACTGGAACAGGCGCTTCACAACCTGTAACACAAAAAATTCCCATACCTGGATGCCGGATTCGGCCAATTTTTCCGCGTGACATCCTGAGCGAAGTCGGAATAAGAAATCTGGTAGTCCCCACAAAACAGTGCAGGTGGTCAAAAAGATGCTTGCTATACTTTGCAAACCCTTGATTTACGCATGAACTCATTCACAGCAACTGAACGCTAACTGCCTGAAATTATTGACCTACACTGTTTTGTGGGGATTACCCTCTTTTCACATTTTTCTAAGAAAGCCCCTTTTTATGGTTATAATATTTGAGCATCTCTCAGCAGATCAGGCCGATACATACCGTCTGGTACTGTCCTCATCCGGCATTTCACACCGCTCGAAAAAAGAAAAACACGGGTGGAATATATTGGTGAATAATACGGAGCACGAAAAGGCCATAAACACTATCGAACAATACCTTAAAGAGAACCAGAATTTCCATCAAACAGATGAACCCCTTTGTCATGAATATCAAAAAACATTCACAGAACTATGGGTATCTGTTATATTGCTGGCATCCCATGTGGCCATCACAATAGGCAATGATAGTGAAATCTTAATCAGGACGTATGGGTCATCGGCCTTTCACATTTTGCGCGGAGAATTATACAGAAGCGTGACCTCTCTGATGATTCATGCAAACGCCAAGCATCTTGCCGGCAACATGGTTGGCATTGCTATATTTGGTAACGCTGTTTGTAGCATCACTGGCCGGGGTGTCGGCTGGTTTATGATCCTTGCCACCGGCGTATTAGGTAATCTGATGAATGCTGTCTTGTACAAGACAGGTCATCTTTCGATTGGGGCCTCGACTGCTGTTTTTGGAGCAGTCGGCATTCTGGCTGCGCACCAGTTTTTCAAGAAGCTTAGGCTGCCTATCCGGCGAATGAAGGCATGGCTTCCCCTGGGTGCGGGGCTTGCCCTCCTTAGCATTTTTGGTTCAGGAAAGCATGCTGATGTGACGGCTCACCTCTTTGGCTTTATGGCTGGGCTTATTCTGGGAGCTTTTTACGCTGTCCTTGTGAAACGGCTGGCAGCAATGGCATATCAGATATATTTCCTTCTTGCAGCCTTAATCGTCCTTGTCATGTCGTGGATGAGAGGTTTGGGCAATGGATAAACCCGGTCATTTCCCAAATTAATCATTTTGAGGTGTCGAGGCGCTCACATGACAAGGCGCGAGGAGGGCGAATAGCAAGGCTATTTAACCGACGAGCAACGCAGTCATGCGGGATGGATCGGCGCATCAAAATGTGTAGTTATTTTTGGGCGAGTCCTTATGGAATACCACCTTGTATGACTTTGCAAACACCTGATTTTTCGTCATGCGCTGCCAGGAGCCATGAAAGGGTGCAAAATTTTGAGCAAGTTAACATTTTTGTAGTTTATTAGGTAGCAAGTTAACAAAAATGTAATTTTATTATTTTGTCTTCTTCTCTCTTGATAAACAAATTATATTGAAATATTAGTAGATTAAATTTCTATTTTTTTTGGCATATCTATTGCTTTATAGACTATTGTCTATTGCCCTATCGCTCTTAGGATTCGCCCAAAAATAAATTTACATTTTGAGGTGTCGAGGCGCTCGCATGACAAGGCACGAGTAGGGCGAATAGCGAGCTATTTAACCGACGAGCAACGCAGTCATGCGGGATGGATCGGCGCATCAAAATGTAAATTTATTTTTGGGCGAATCCTTATATTAGATTGCTCAAATTAGCGCTCTTTGGGCGAACTTTCAGGCTGTGATTATATTGTTTTTTCGTAGAGGCGATCCTTGTGATCGCCCTGATTAGGCGATCACAAGGATCGCCCCTACTTTATCTATAAGGAAAAAAAATAATGTGTCGTTTATTTGCAATAACCAGCGATAAGCCCCTGTCTCCTATGAAAGCAATAGAGGCTCTGGATGTTATGCGTGAGGGGCATGACGGTTCTGGTGTAGGACTTTTTTTGCGAGACATGGGAGGACCTTTTGAAAATATGAAGGATGCCCCCATCATGTCAGGTGTTTTTAGCGAAAAAGGGCTAAGGCTTCTGGACACATTTATGATGGAAATCGGTTTTATGACCAAATACAAGTTGTCTATTAAAACCCCTAAAACACCGCCTCACGGGACACCGAAAAGAGATATATACCTTATTCGTGCCTATGAATATCCGGAAGAATGGGATGGATTAAGCCGCAAAGAGTTACATGAAAGACTTCTTATTATAAAGCTTCAGCTTCGTGAAATGGGAGAAGAAAAAAAAGATATGATCGTATTCTCCTTCTGGCCTGACACAATTATGATTAAAGAAATCGGCAGTCCCATGGATGTTGCAAATTATTTAAAGTTTGACCGTAGCGAGCTGAAGGCCAGGATAATAATGGCACAGGGCAGACAAAATACCAATTATGAGATCAATCTTTATGCGTGTCATCCTTTTTTCATTCAGGGTTTTTCCACAATGACCAATGGGGAAAATACCGCATTTATACCCATCAGAGAATATCTTACATCAAGAGGATTTCACGGGTACATGGGTTACCAGTCGGATTCGGAAGTTTTCACGCATATTCTGCATTATATATCTGCAAAGCTCGGACTTGGTATTGAAGCTTACAAACATATTATAACTCCGCTTCAGAATGAAGATCTTAAAGATCACCCAAGTGCTTTCTTTTTAAAACAGCTCAAACATTCTTGCAGAAGACTTATAATAGACGGGCCAAACTGCGTAATTGGATGTCTGCCCAACAATACCATTTTCATGGCTCAGGATAGAAAGAAACTGCGGCCTGGTGTTGTAGGAGGGAATCAAGGAGTTTTTGCCTTTTCTTCTGAAATATGCGGACTCGACGCTGCTCTCCCCGACCGTGACAAGAGTAAGGACTTTCAACCAATGCATCTTGACACAGCCATAGTAAGCCCTGAACGTCAGGAGGTTAAAATATGTCGTCAAACAGACCAATTGTCCCTTCCACTTTAAGTGTAAAAGATCTGCCCTGGCAAATCATATGGGATAAAGACAAATGCACTCTTTGCGGGAAATGTACTGCTATATGTCCGGTCAATGCAATTGAACTGGGAGTCTTTCGCAAAAGAACCATAGAAACAAGCATGGGACTGGAAAGTGCTCCATCCAATGATTTTAAGATTTATTACGGAATAAGGCAGAAAACTGATCCGGCCTATAGCTGTGTTGGATGCGCCATGTGCAATCTGGTCTGTCCTAATGACGCGATAATACCTGCAAAAAGTGACGAGGCAGATAAACTTAGATTTCATATTAATCAGGGTGGACAGCCCCAACGTCGAGGAGGCAGGCGCGGTGTCCCCGGCAGTCTTTTAGATATGATAAAATTTATAAGGATTTCTATGCTGACAGATCCAGCACTTGATGCCGGCCGTCACGAATTTGAGCTTACAACGCTGCTCGGAAGAATTTTATCTCCTGAGGAAAATTTAAGTTTTCTTAACGAAAACGGCTGGATACCGCCTGTAAGAGAAATATATCCTCTTATGATAGGGGGGATGTCTTTTGGAGCTCTGTCGCCAAATATGTGGGAAGGGCTTCAACTGGGTGTATCGTATCTTAATGAAGAATTATCTATGCCTGTTCGCATCTGTACGGGCGAAGGCGGCTGCCCGCCGAGATTACTTCGCTCCAGGTTTTTAAAGTATGTTATTCTTCAGATTGCAAGCGGTTATTTTGGCTGGGATGAAATTATTCATGCTCTTCCTGATATGAAGGAAGATCCTTGCGCCATAGAAATAAAATATGGACAGGGAGCAAAGCCCGGTGATGGGGGGCTTCTTATGTGGTACAAGGTTAACAAGCTGATTGCAGCGATCCGTGGTGTGCCCAGAGGAGTGAACCTTCTAAGCCCGCCCACACATCAGACGCAATACTCAATAGAAGAATCAGTTGCGAAGATGATACAGTCCATGTCAATGGCCTGGGGTTTCAGGGTTCCTATTTATCCTAAGATTTCTGCCACATCAACAGCTCTGGCGGTTTTAAACAACCTGACCCGAAATCCTTATGCTGCCGGCCTTGCCATTGACGGAGAAGACGGCGGAACCGGAGCTGCTTACAATGTCTCAATGAATCATATGGGGCATCCAATAGCGAGCAATATACGCGACGCTTATCTCAACCTTGTCAAAATAGGAATGCAAAATGAAATTCCGCTTATTGCCGGAGGCGGCATTGGGAAAAATGGCAACCTGGCGGCAAACGCTGCTGCACTAATAATGCTGGGTGCAAGCTGTGTACAAATCGGAAAATATATCATGCAGGCTGCTGCCGGATGTTTAGGGTCAGAAACAAACAGATGCAACATATGCAACATAGGGCTTTGCCCAAAGGGGATAACTTCACAAGACCCACGTCTTTACAGGCGTTTAGATGTGGATGAGGTAGCACAGCGTGTAGTAGACGTTTTTCTCAGTTTTGACACAGAACTAAAAAAGATTGTTGCACCGTTAGGGCGCTCAACATCCCTTCCAATAGGAATGTCTGATGCCATAGGAATAAATGATTACAACGCTGCAAATCGTCTTGACATAAAATATGTTGTTTAGAATTCTCGTTCCTTATGTATTCGGCTTGGAATATACATATGAAAAAGAAAATATTTATGGAGAAAATAATGAAAGATATTGACATTACAAATCCTAGCTACTCGCTAGAAGAACAAGAACTTGAACAAAACGAAAATTTAGACAATGAAGATTTCAAGTTAAATAAATATGACATATCAGCCTATCCTGCTGATTACACAATAAAAACATTACTTGAAAAATTCAAGGAAACAATAATTGTCCCCAAGTTCCAAAGAGGATACGTTTGGGGTTCAAACAAAATTAAGCAAAGTCGTTTAATAGAATCATTCTTGCTACGTTTACCTGTTCCTCAAATTTTTTTATTTCAGAAAAAAAAAGAAAAAAACATGCTCCTTATTGATGGATTTCAAAGGGTTAATACATTGCATGAGTTTTATAATGATAACATTAAACTCAAAGGAGTTCAGGAGCAATGGCTTGGAAAAACCTATTCTGATCTTGATGAAATAGACCAAGAAGAGTTAGACAATTCTACACTAAGGGCCATTATCATCAGACAGATAGAACCTGATGATGACAACTCAAGCATGTTTTATATTTTTGAAAGGCTAAATACTGGGGGGGTAACATTATCTCCAATGGAAATTCGAAAAGCCATCTTTTATGGAGATCTTTTTCTATCTTTATCAGAATTAAACGAAGACGAAAACTGGAGATTAATTACAGGGAAAATATCGGCCGATACACGATTGAGAGATATTGAGTGGTTGTTAAGGCTTGTTGCTCTTTCAAGCCAAGAATATGGTAAATACCAAAGCCCAATGAAAGATTATCTTAACAAATTTATGAGTCAAAATTTCAAGTTGGATTTTACTGAAATATGCTCGAAATTAAAAGAAACCTTCAGGTTGATAACCAAGACTATTGGGCCTAAACCATTCCATATCCCTAAAGGGCGATTGAACATTGCGGCTATGGATGCTTTTATTGTTAACTGTACAATAAATCAACTAACAGTAGAAAATATTAAGGATAACTATAATACATTAATACATAGTGAAGACTATAATCGTCTAATTACTGCTAGAGACACGTCAACAACTGATATGCTAAGAAGTCGTTTTTCATTCGTTGAAAAAACATTTAATGGTGAGTCATGATTTTGCATTTTACAAATACAATAATTGACGACATTGAACAGCTTATACATGATGGTGTTGATGCTGGCTCACCAATAATTAATGACTATCTTGCCAAACATCTTATTATTGCATTTAGTTCTGAGGTTGAAAAACACCTGAAAATCTTACTCGAAACAAAAATTAAGACATTACCTGATGGACAAATTTTTAAATATTGTAGAATGTGCAATAAAATTAGAAATCCAAAGTATAAAGATATTAAATCTTTTTTTAAAGATCTAAACATTCAACTACCTGATTTAACAGATGATCAGAAAACAATATATACAAATGTTATAAAAAATCGTGATTCTATAGCCCATGATATTCAATCTACTGTTAATTATACCTTTCCACAAATCAAGAAGGCTGTTAACGTTGCTGAAATAATACTTGAGAGTCCATGAAGTGCCGAACAATGCAATTCACGCTGACCCGCAATCCTGCGAATTTTGTAATAGGTTCAGGTGAATTGCTTATGCAAAGTTGGTTACCAAATCCACTGCGGGCAGGTGATTGCGGGCGTTAGGTGATAGAAACAGTGAATGCGAAGTGATGATACAACATAATCTCTCTTGGCCTATCTTTGTGCAAGATCGTGGAGGTCACAGGATATACTTAACTTGGGAACGATGGGAACATGCCCTCAACCACCTCGTCATGCACGAACAGCTTTTTTGCAAGTAATCAAAATGAATGATCAAACCTCGTTAATCGGTCAGTTGTATGAAATCTTTACACCTTCCACATTGGAAATGGTTGCAGCAAATTGATATTTAGCCAAGGGTAGTAAGCAAACTACTCAATAACGAGCAACGAAAAAAATGAATGACAACCAATATCATATAATTTCCGGTAAAAAATATGGGAACCGTTTAGATTCACGTATCCTTGAAGAACAAATTCAGAAAGCTGTTGCAGATGGACACAGGCATCTGGAGATAAAAGCCTTTGGCCAGCATGGGATTGGCGGACGCCTGTGGAAAGCAGGCGATGATAAAGTCCATATCAGGATAATTGGACATCCGGGGCAGCGAGCCGGATCCCTGGGATTTCCAAACACATTTATCGAAATTATGGGACCTGCTTCTGATGACGTTGGCTGGCTGAATGCCGGTGCCCAAATAGTTGTTCACGGAAATGCCTCAAACGGAATAGCAAATGGCATGGCTCAGGGTAAAATTTACATTGCCGGTAATATTGGCTCCCGAGGCATGACCATGACAAAACACAACCCTCGTTTTGATCCCCCTGAATTGTGGGTTCTTGGTTCTGCAGGTGATTATTTCGGCGAATTCATGGCAGGAGGAATTGCCGTTATCTGCGGATTCGAGGCACAGTCACCCGATAATGTTCTGGGATTTCGGCCATTTGTGGGTATGGTAAACGGGAAGGCTTTTTTTCGCGGTTCACACAAGGGCTTCAGTCAGCCGGATGCCAAAATTATGCCGATTACAGAGGAAGGCTGGAACTGGCTTATTAAAAACCTGAAAATCTTTCTTAAAACCATTGGCAGGCCGGAACTTTTTGAAACTCTTTCTGATAAAAATGAGTGGCAGCTTTTAACCGCACGTACCCCGCGGGAAAGAACCGGACGGCAGCTCAGTACTATGAAATTTTTTCATGGAGAAATATGGAGTAAAGAGCTTGGCAAAGGAGGTATCTTCGGAGATCTTACGGACCTGGACAGAAGCAACATACCTCTTATTACGACCGGAGAATTAAGGCGTTTTGTTCCTGTATGGGAAAATAGAAAATATGTAGCTCCCTGTGAGGCCAGTTGCCCAACAGGTATTCCTGTTCATAAACGATGGCAATTGATAAGGGAAGGCCGTATTGACGAGGCTGTAGACATGGCCCTTGCATATACGCCTTTTCCAGCTTCTGTTTGCGGCTATCTTTGTCCTAATCTATGCATGCAGTCATGCACCAGGCAATCAGCAGACATGGTTCCAATAGATGTAAAAAAACTCGGCAAGGCAAGCATAAATGCGAGCCTTCCGGAACTACCGCCATTAAGCGGAAATAAAATCGCAATAATTGGCGGCGGACCAGCAGGAATTTCTATTGCATGGCAGCTTAGACAACATGGACATGAAGCAACTGTTTATGATATGTCGAAAACCCTTGGAGGAAAGATATCCTCAGTTATTCCGGATAGCCGGATTCCAGAAGAAGTGATTACAAAAGAACTGGAAAGGATACAAAAGGTCATTCCACACATACATCTCCAGCAGCGCCTTGAACGGAAAGAAATCGAACAGCTCAGGGAGGATTTCGATTTTATAGTTATCGCCATTGGAGCGCAAAAGCCCAGAGTAATTCCTATCCCGGGCAAAGAGCTAATGATAACTGCTCTTGATTTTCTGATACAGGCAAAAACAGACAAAGCAAAGCCAGGCAAACGCATGGTAATTATTGGCGCCGGAAATGTGGGGTGTGATGTTGCCTCCGAAGCTCACAGGCTTGGGGCCGAACATATTACACTCATAGATGTTCAGGAACCAGCCTCATTTGGCGAGGAAAGAAAAAACGCAGAGGCTGTTGGTGCAAAATTCAGATGGCCGTGCTTTACAAAAGAAATTACAAAACAAGGAGTTAAACTTGCCACTGGCGAGCTAATTCATGCTGACACGGTTATTATATCTATAGGTGATGCCCCTGATTTAGGATTTCTTCCGGAAAACGTGACCACAAAACACGGGTTCATTGTAGTTAATGACTACTATCAAACCACTGATCCCAAAATTTTCGCAATCGGTGATGCAGTAAAACCGGGGCTTTTAACAGATGCTATTGGGTCGGGCCGAAAAGCAGGGAAAGCGATAATAAACATCCTGAAAGGCAAAAAAACACTTGACGATACCCGTGAGATGATTCATCGTGAGCGGGTTACTCTGGAATATTTTGATCCAAGAATAACGAGTTTTGATGACATTGAGCAGTGCAGCTCACAATGTTCATCCTGCGGAACCTGCAGGGACTGCGGAATATGTATTGAAGTATGCCCCCAGGCAGCCATCAACCGAAAAGAAATAAAAAACAATGATTTTGAGATGGTCGTAGATGAAACAAGATGCATTGGTTGTGGATTCTGCGCAAAAGCCTGTCCTTGCGGAATCTGGAATATTATAGAAAACAAACCTGTTGAGTAACCCGGAACCCGTGAACCCTGAACCCTGAACCTTTGAACCCTGAACCCATACCATGAAAGCCATAATATCACTAGAAGACGGACGTAGCTTCAACTGCCGCAGTTTTACAGGCCCAGGAGAAGCCTGGGGAGAAGTCGTATTTAATACAAGCATGACAGGATATCAGGAAGTATTGACCGATCCTTCATACAGCGGACAGATGGTTACCATGACATATCCTCTTATCGGCAATTATGGTATCAATCCTGAAGATATTGAGTCTGACAGGATTCAGGTTTCCGCTTTTCTGGTTAAGGAATATCAAGATTTCCCGAGCAACTTCAGATCAACCTCCACCCTTGCAGATTATCTGAAAGCCCAGGGAATACTGGGCATTGAGCAGTTTGATACACGTGCGCTTACAAGGCATATCCGAAAAGTCGGCGCCATGCGTGCATTCATAACAACCCATGATATAGACTCTGCCTCCTGTATAAAACGTGCCCGAGAAATTCCAGGCATGGCAGGACAAGACCTTGTAAAAGAAGTAACAACAAAAAGACCTTATTACTGGGCACAAGAAAAGCCTGTTTATATTGGAAAAAATGTTCCTTTAAGCAAAAATATCTGGAAATACAGAGGCAGCAAAAATTCTGTTGTAGCCTTTGACTTCGGGATAAAATACAATATATTACGATGTCTTGAATATGCTGGTTTTGAAATTTTAGTTGTTCCGGCCACAACCAGCGCTGAAACCATAAAACTTATTGAGCCGGACGGACTCTTTCTTTCAAACGGTCCTGGTGATCCTGAACCTGTTTCATACGCTATAAAAACAATCAAGGATCTTTTATCATACCGTCCGATTTTCGGAATATGTCTTGGGCATCAGTTATTAGCGCTGGCATTGGGAGGAAAAACATTCAAGTTAAAATTCGGACATCGCGGCTCAAACCAGCCTGTTAAAAATCTTTTAACAGGGAAAGTTGAAATAACATCTCAAAATCATGGGTTTGCTGTAGATATAGACAGCCTGAATGGAAAAAATATTAAAATAACTCACAAAAACTTGAACGATAATACACTTGAAGGATTCAGGCATCGTGAACTGCCGATTTTTGCCGTTCAATACCATCCGGAAGCATCTCCCGGTCCCCACGATTCAAGGTATCTTTTTAATGATTTCGTCCACGTTCCTAACGGCTGATGGATAGCATCCGTCAATGTCGAAAAAGTGTAAACTGCAAAATGAGGGATGCCAATAAATCCTATGGAAATTTTCATCCAAATGTGCAATTACCCCCAGGGGTTATAGAGAGCCATTCAGATATTCAAATTTTTCTACGTCGAATAATCCTCTGTCGGTAATTTTTAGTTTCGGGATAACAGGTAGAGACATGAATGATAAAGTCATAAAAGGTGACCGGAGCGTAGACCCCATTGATTTGGCCATTTCATTGATCTTTGTATATTTCCTCCCCACGATCAGGTAATCTTCGTTACTCATAATTCCCGCAATCGGCAGAGGTAGGATAATTTTTTTGTTACCGCTTACAGCGCAAACTCCTCCCTGTTTTTCAATGATACGATTAATTGCCCTGCATAATTCTTCGTCATTAACCCCAACTGCTATAATATTGTGCGAGTCATGGGCAACACTTGAAGCAATGGCCCCTTCTTTCAATCCGAAATTGTTGATAAAGCCAACTGCCGGTCGTGTGTCCATATAGCGGTTTACTACTGTTATTTTCAGAATATCCCTTTCAACGTCAGATACGGCATTACCATTTTTCGCTTTTGGTTTAACAGCGAGTCTGTCGGTTATCAGTTGACCGTCAATGGCCACAATGACGTTTATTGTATCTGTTGTACAGGGAAAAGCAAAGTCCGCAACATTCTTCTTTCCGGCTTTGAAATTGTTGATAATGACCGACTGTCGTCTTCGTATCAATGGATTTTGGTTACAGGCAACAATCTCGCCGTTAATATAAGTTTTCAGAATGTTAAAATTTTTGAGATTGTCTATTTCAAGGAAATCCGCATAATCTCCAACACGGAGCATTCCGACATCCAATCCATAATGTAAAATGGGGTTGGCCGATGCGACTTTGAAGACTTTGATGATATCTATGCCATGATTAATTGACTCCTTAGCCATTTCATTAAGATAGCCACGAACAAGATCATCGGGATGTTTGTCGTCGCTGCAGAACATCAGGAAGTTATAATGCTTTTCTATAATGGAAAGACAGCTTTCGAAGATATCAGATGCTGATCCTTTCCTGATTTGAACCCTTATGCCTGCTTGAAGATCTTCAAGCGCTTCATCCCGCGTCAGGCATTCATGGTTTGTTGATATCCCTGAGTTTGCGTACTTTTTGAGATCAGCGCCTCGCAGCCCGGGAGCATGGCCATCTATCAACTTTCCATATTTTTTCGCGCAGCGAATCTTCCCCATAATATCAGGGTCGTCATGTAAGACACCGGGAAAATTCATAACCTCTCCAAGGTATTTGATTTCGTCCAGCTTCAGGAGTTCTTCTACTTTTTTGTTATCCAGGATTGCTCCCGATATTTCAAATGGCGTTGCAGGTACACAGGAGGGAGCGCTGAAATAAAACTTCATTGGCGACGCTTTGCCATCTTCTATCATGTACTTTACACCTTCTATTCCCATCACATTTGCTATTTCATGAGGATCTGAAACAACGGCGATGGTGCCATGGACGACTGCCGCTCTCGCAAACTCTGAAGGAGTCAGCATGGAGCTTTCTATATGGATATGCGAGTCAACGAATCCCGGGGTAATGTATATATCGCTTGTTTTTCTGTTTCGAATAATTTCAATAATTCGGCCGTTGGAAATTTTTATTGTACCCGGATATATTTCGGCGTTTGCGACATCCACTATGTTTCCTGAAACATTTGTTACGTTTCTTTGCATTTTTGCTTCCCGCCCTCATCAATTCAAGGCAATATTCTACTCGGAGTCTGTAACAAAGAGTATCTATCGTGATATTTACATAAATTTCGAGTTGTGGAATATTCTTTTTCATGATTTCGTTCAAAGAACTTCTTTATAAGGTCTCGCTATAAAACTGAAAGGCAGTTCTGATGAAAAATGCTGATTACTGGATAAGTAAACTAAGCCTGATTAAACATCAAGAAGGCGGCTTCTATAGGCGAACGTACAGTTCGGACGAGTTGCTGGAACAAAATGCTTTGCCTAACCGATTTACAGGCCCTCGTTTAATTTCCACAGCAATTTATTTCCTGCTTAAGTGGGACCAGGTATCATTGCTTCATCGTCTGAAATCTGACGAGCTGTGGCATTTCTACACAGGGAAACCATTAACAATTCATATTATTAATCAGCAAAAACAATATGATAAGATAATTCTTGGACCAGAAATCGAAAACCGGCAGGTCTTTCAGGCAGCAATCAAAGCTGGATGCTGGTTCGGGGCTGCTGTTAATAATTCTGACGGCTATTCACTGCTGGGATGTACTGTTGCACCTGGTTTTGACTTCCGAGATTTTGAAATAGGGAACAGGGAAGAGCTGGTTTCACAATATCCTGAACATAGATCAATTATAGAAAGTCTGACAGAACCGATAAGAAAGATTAAATAAAATACCTTAATCCTGCAAGATTGTTTATGCAGGTTTTTAGGTTATACTTCAAAAATTCCGACAACTGCGCCCGTCATACAGGTGGCAAGAGTGCCTGCAATTATTGAACGAAACCCCAGTGAAACTATTTCATTCCGTCTCTGTGGGACCATAGTGCCCATCCCTCCTATCATAATTCCAAGACTTCCGGGATTTGCAAAACCGCACATTGCATATGTCATAATCATTAGGCTTTTAGGGCTTAATGCACCTTCTGATAGACGGCTCATGTCAATATAAGCAATAAATTCGTTTAAAATGGTTTTAGTGCCCATAAGTGCTCCTGCGGTAAGCGCCTCATCCCATGGAATACCCATAAGCCAGACTGCCGGAGACATCGCACAGCCCAAAATCAGTTGGAGAGTAACTTTTCTGCCGGAAATTTGCGGCAAAAGACCAAGCAGCAAATTAACAAGATGTACCAGAGCCACAAGAACTATGAGCATCGCAATAATATTGATAAGAAGCTGTATCCCCTGAATAGTTCCTTTGGTAATTGCATCCATAGAGCTCACTGATTTTTCTAAAGAGGTCAATTCACCTGAAGTCAGTTTGCCTGTTTCCGGTATCATGATTTTAGACACAGTAACTGCAGCCGGCACACTTATTATTGATGCGGTTAGAATATGACCCATAACATCGGGAATAATGCTGCTCAGTATGCTGGCGTAAAGCACCATAACCGTACCTGCTATTGTAGCCATACCGCATGTCATTAAAGTAAAAAGCTCGCTTCTTGTCATATTTTTCAGATAAGGACGGATAAAAAGAGGAGACTCAATCATTCCCACAAATATGTTTGCAGAAACTCCCAATCCTTCTACTCCTCCCAGATTCATTGTTTTTTGCAAAAATTTAGAAAAGCCTTTTACAATAAGCGGCAAAATCTTCCAATAAAACAAAAGTGAAGACAACGCGCTGATTACCAGAATAAGAGGAAGCGCCCTGAATGCCAGAATAAAACTTGAACCAGGAAATTTTTCATCAAAAGGAAGCGCTTCTCCCCCAAGGTAGCCGAAAACAAAAGATGTACCGGCTGCTGTAGATTCTTCCAGAAATAAAATAATATGATTCAAAAAAAGAAAAAAATTCCTGAAAAAGGGCAGTTTTAAAAGCACTATTCCAACTGCAAGCTGCAGTACCAAACCTGTGAACACTGTTTTAATAGAAACTTTTTTGCGGTTCTCGCTCATAGTCCAGGCTAAAACCACAAAAACCACCAATCCTGCTATGCTTTGAATAATCATTTTTTATACCCTTAAACAACTCATACCGGCTACCAACGTAAGGCAGTACAGCCTATAAATTCAATAAGTTAGCAACTTCTTAGATTTTGCTTGATTGTGGGATTGCCATAGAGCCAAAATGGCGGAAAATGTCCCGTTTTATGTTGGTAGGCGGAAAAAACATCCAAGCTGGTGACAACATGGCGTAAAGTAGCCAACGCTGTCTGTGCTACACATAAACGAATAGCTTCCATGACATCGCCTTGACCTGGTTTCGGTTCTCAGTTGGTGTTATGCCCTATCTATTATTTCATTTATAGTTTTACCTGCGCAAAAATTAATAGCAGCTATGAGTTTCTTTTGGAGATTCTCTGAAGCTAAACTTAAATTTTTCATAAATTCATCTTGAGTTGGCTTTTTAGAATCAACTAAATCCGTGATAGATTTTAATGTAATCAATGGGATATTATATAGTTCTGCAACCCAAGCAATTGCAGCAGCTTCCATGTCTTTTATGACAGCTTCATTTGCTTTGATCATTTCTAGATCTTTTGGAATTATGTCTAAGGAATTACCTGTTGAAATTATTCCTTTTTTTAATCCCAAATCTGTGGCAAATTGATCGAAATCAGGAACCTTGTATGAGCCAACGCCATATTCTTTAAATCCGGGAATAGGAATACGACGGTCATGAAATCTAATAAAATCCGAACCAATATAAACATCACCGATATCAGCTCCTTTTGCATGGAATCCACCTGCTGTTCCAGCATTCATTAGAAGATCGGGATTGAAATTATTAATTGCCAAATATGTAGATAGTGTTGCAGGTTGGGTTCCAACATTATCCACTCCAAATCTCTTATCTTTTCCATTTACAATGAGAACAACATCCGACTCATTAACTTTTCCTTTGAATACTTCGATTGGTAATTGCTTGTCTAAGTTTGAAACTATTTTCTGTAAACCAAGCCTGTTAATAAATGGCTCGGCTTCTTGGAACATTGCCATAATAACTACAATCATTAAAATCTTCATCTATGGTTTCCTTTAAGCGTGACTTGATGATGACCAAAGCTACCGAAAAATTGAACTTGAAAATACTTGATTAGGAACGTGGACGAAATAACTTCCCCAAGTAGGCGCACAAATTTGGGTCGAATTTGTTTGATCTCAGATCACAAAAGTTGATGGAATAGCGAGCTATTTCAATATTTTTGGGATTTGAGATCGAACAAAGGCGGCCTGAAGCTGTGATGCATAGTTGTG
>JABZFQ010000123.1 GCA_014237365.1 Desulfobacteraceae bacterium
CAAAACGATTCGAACCTCCGGAAAATCCGGCCCAATGTATTCGGCAATATCCCGTAGGGGCAGGCCCCTGTGCCTGCCCTGATAATATGCAACCACAGGGCGGAAGGGCAACCACAGGCAACCACAGGCAACCACAGGTGTTGCCCCTAGGTTATTTGAAAACGAATTGTATCACATAATAGGGAACCATCATCAAGATGGCATTGTTTTATTTTGGTTACACTCAAATTAATTATCTGAAAGTCTATAGTTCATTGAAAAAACTGTAAACCGGCAACCGTAAACACTTACAATTGCTTTATGTCTATTATCCATAAATACTTGACTGGAGAAATTTTCAAATGCCTTTTTTTTGTACTGGCTGCGGTCATAAGCATATATCTATCAGTTGATTTTTTTGAAAAAATTGACAACTTTATGGAAGCAGGGCTTCCTTTTTCAAGAATCTTTGTCTTTCTTATCTTCAAAATTCCCTTCATAATCGCCCAGATAATACCTGTTTGTATTCTGCTGTCAGTTATAATTGTTTTTGGGCTGATGACTAAAAATAATGAGCTGATTGCTCTTAAAAGCAGTGGTGTATCTATCTATTACCTTTTAAAGCCGATTTTTATAATTGGTCTTATACTAAGTTTATTGCTTTTTTCCATTTCAGAGGTAATAGTGCCGATAACTATGGAAAGGGCAAATGAAATATGGCTGAAAGAGGTAAAAAAAGAATCTGCTGTTATCTCAAAGGAAAAAAATATCTGGATCAAGGGCAACCGCTTAATAACACACATAACTTATTACAACCCTGCAGAAAAAGCTATTTTTGGAATAAGCATTAATGCTTTTGATGAAGACTTCAGGCTTGTAAGAAGGATTGATGCAAAAAAAGGCTTATTCAAAGACAAACAATGGTTCTTGTATAAAATTATTGAGCAAAATTTAAACCAGGCAAACAATCAGTACAGGATAAAATTACATGAAGAAAAAGTTGAAAACCTGGATTTTCTGCCTGAGGATTTAAAGAGGATAATTAAAAAGTCTGAAGAAATGAGCTTTAACGAACTTTTTAACTATATCAAAAAGGTTGAGGCCGAAGGATATGATGCTACAATTTACAGGGTGGATCTTTATGCCAAGATTGCTTTTCCCCTTGTTTGTTTAATTGTATGCTTGATAGGAGCTGGAATAGCTTTTAAAAGAAAAATCAAGGAAGGACTGCCTCTTAATGTGGCATGCGGTATAGGTATTGCGTTTTTTTACTGGATTCTTCATAGTTTCTGTGTGTCGCTTGGATATGGAGAAATGCTTTCCCCTCTGGTTGCCGCCTGGTCTGCAAACCTGATTTTCTCATGTTTTGGGATACTTATTTTACTTAATGCTGATTGATGTGACTACTCAGGTTCACGGTTGACCAAAACATAAAACCGATAACCGTGGACTATTAGGAACGGGGACGAAATAACTTCCCCAACTATGCATCACAGCTTCAGGCCACCTTTGCCCGATCTCAAATCCCAAAAATATTGAAATAGCTTGCTATTCCTTCAACTTTTGTGATTTGATATGAATGATTATTTTTTATAATATTATACTTACAATAGGAATTACCGTCGGTATTCCCCTGATAATTCCGATTATTCTTTTGTCTGAAAAAAGGCGAAAAACATTTCTGCAAAGACTGGGGGTAAAGAAGCTCCCAGAAAACATATTATTCAAAAGGGACAGGCCGATATGGATACATGCGTTATCGGTTGGAGAAGTTCTTTCTTCTGTTCCTCTTGTCATGAAGTTGAAAAAACGTTTCAAAGATAAAAGAATCGTTTTCTCAGCCTCAACCAAAACAGGCTTTGAAATTGCGAACAAGCTTTTTAAAAAAAATGTTGATTCAATATTTTTCTTTCCTTTTGATCTACTGTTTTCTGTAAAATATATTATTGGGAAAATAGATCCAGCCATAGTTATTATCGTTGAGTCGGATATCTGGCCAAATTTTCTATTTGAGATAAAAAAACGCCATATACCCGTTGTCCTGATCAATGCCAGGCTTTCTAATAGATCTTTTAAGGGATATAAGCGCTTTCCATTTATTTCTAATAAACTATTTTTGTCTTTTGCAAAAATATGCACCCAGTCCATTGAAGATGCTAACCGTTTCAAGCTTCTTGGTATTCCTTCAAACATGATATCAACAACAGGAAACATTAAATTCGATCAGCCAGATGACCCTGTTTCAGAAAAGGAAATTGAAATATTAAGACAATCTATGCATATTTATCAGCCGGTTAAAAAAATTTTAATAGCAGGAAGTACTCACGAAGGTGAAGAATCAATACTTATTGATGCTTTTTCAAGGATCAGAAAAGACTTTGCTGATACTGTTTTTGTTGTTGTCCCGAGGAATCCGGAACGTGCAAGGTCTGTACTCAAATTATGCAAATCCGCTGTATTTTCATCAATTCTTATGAAAAACTTTAAAAACATAGATAAAAATGGAAAATTTGATGTGATTATTGTTGATGTTATAGGAATTCTAAGGAGGCTTTATGCAATTGCGGATGTGGCTTTTGTTGGTGGAAGCCTTGTATATATAGGTGGCCACAATCCGCTTGAACCTGCAGCATTTTCTAAACCAATAATATTTGGACAATATATGAGCTCTTTTGCGAATATATCTCAAATGCTTGTAGATTCAGGCGGAGCTGTCCAGGTAGAAAATGCAAACAGCCTTTATGAAACAATAGCGGGGATCCTCAGTGATAGCGATAATGCCCGAAATATGGGAGAAAAAGCATTTAAAGTCTTTAACGCCAATAAGGGGGCTGTTGAAAAAACTCTAAAAGTTATAGAAAGCCAATTGAAGGACTGGTAACAGTTTAGCTTTTATGAACAATATTTTAAAAAAAATCGAAAGCATTATGACCAGTAAAAGGAAAGCCGGTCTTATTTCTTTCGAGTCTTTTTTATTCGTGCTTTCTCTTATTTACGGCGGTGCTGCTAAAACCAGAGAAGTTTTTTATAATAAAGGTGCATTAAGGTCAAAAAAACTTCCCTGTGTAGTAATATCAATTGGGAATATTACAGTCGGAGGCACAGGCAAGACTCCTATGACTATTCATGTTGCCGAGCTTGTAAAACGCATGGGATATAAAGTGGTAGTAATCAGCAGGGGATATAAAGGGCTTGCTGAAAAAACAGGAGGAATTGTCAGTGATGGAAAAACGATATTAATGGAAGCTGACAAAGCAGGTGACGAACCGTTTATGATTGCTAATAGACTGAAAAGCATACCTGTTGTTGTAGGTAAAAATAGGTTTAATGCAGGCATGATGGCTTTAAACAGTTTTAATCCGGACGTTATTGTGCTTGACGATGCTTACCAGCACCTCCGCCTCAAGCGTGACATTGACCTGGTGCTACTTGATAATATTTGTCCTTTCGGCAATCATCGGCTTTTACCAAGAGGCACACTCAGGGAACCGCTTTCAGCCCTAATGCGTGGCGATGCATTTATTCTAACAAGGTCGGATGTTGCTAACGAGCCGGAAAGTACGTATAATTCCGTCAAATTAAAAAGTTGTGCAAGGGGCAAACCAGTTTTTAAGGCCATACATGTTCCATATATATACAAAGTCGTCAAAGGCGGAGCTATTTCATCTCAAGGAATTTATGGAGATTCGTGCATACAGGGTTTTGAATTCTTGCGTGGGCGCTCAGTATTTATTTTTTCAGGTATCGCAAGAAATATAGATTTTTACAATACAGTAAAAGGGTTTAACTGTAAGATAACGGGTTGTTCAGAATTTGCAGACCATCACAGGTACACGGACATAGATCTTAACATAATATTACAATCAGCAAAAAAATCTGATACCGACTTTATTATTACAACAGAAAAAGATTATGCCAGAATTGCAAACAGAATCGCATGGCCGATTGACCTTGTGGTTGTGGGCATAAAGATATCCTTGGAAAATTATGATAATGAGTTCAATCTCTTTATAAAAAGCAGACTTAATACAGGCTAATGAAAGATCTTCGTTTTAGACAGATAAAGCGCATACTAATCCGTTCCACCAACTGGGTTGGAGATGCTGTCATAACAACACCGGCAATCAGAGCTGTGCGCAAAAATTTTCCTGAAGCAAAGATAAGCCTTCTCGCAAAACCCTGGGTCGCCCCAATTTTTTACAACAATCCTTATATTGATAATATCTT
>JABZFQ010000016.1 GCA_014237365.1 Desulfobacteraceae bacterium
CTGACAGCAACAGGTTGTGCTTTTCAGCGGGAAAATAATTATTGCGCAAGGCCCACAACAGGGTACCTTCCAGGACTAACAAAAACAAGCCACCACCTCTGGTGGTGGTAATTTGACTTTACCCGCCTTAGGGATCAAAAATAAATAACCTTTACATTATATCGACACTTGGTTTGATTTTAGTTCCATCCACCTTTAAAATCTGATTGCTCTGCCTTGGCATTTTCAAATTCTTTGTCAGTTCTCTTGCTGAACGTAAAGATTATTTATTTTTGATCTCTTAATTCTTTTCTGTACAATAACCAAATTGTAAATTATTTTGACACTATCTTGCAAGATTTTTTCCTCCCACTTTCCCATCTTTTCCTCTCACTTTCCCATCTTTTCCGGACAACTTTTGTTATTCATAGCAATTACAAGTTTCCAGATGATTGTATCGCAAAAAAGGCACGGATTGTGACTTCCTAAACCTGTTGAAGTTTTTTACAATGGCAGGGCTGTAGCGGGCTTAAGCTTGAAAATATGTGGAATTTCAAATAGTTGAATGAATGGCATGATAGTTGCTTACTAAATAAATGAAAAACAAATGGATTTAATCTAATTAATTTTTTAATCTTTTAAGAGAGAGAGGAGGAGAAATGAAAAAGCTTGTAAAAATGTTATCACTTTCAATACTATCAGTATTTTTGGTTGCCGGATTTGCGATGGCTTATCCCTTTATCGAAGTTGTAGGATATGTGAACCCAGGTGCAGCAACTATCATTGATAACGGTGATGGAACCTCTACCCTAACCAATCTGCAATATACTTTCAATGTCACTGGCAGCGAGTTAGGTGCTGAAATGAACGTCCTAAGCCTTGAGTTCGAAGGCGATGTTTTTACAGATGTGGACAACCTGGTGTTTATTCAACCACCCGATTGGAATGTCTTTGAGACTACCAGTCCTGATGGGAATATTTATGAGCTGACATCTGCAGGAACCACTATTGGATTGGGTGAATACTTACAGTTTAGAGTGGATGTAACTATGGTTACTGCTGCATTGACCGATTCAACTTTCTGGGATGAGGGCCAAATTTGGGGACAATCCTGGACGGCTTTTGACACTCATGGTGGCGGAGACGGAGGTTCAACCTCCCCTGTCCCGGAACCTTCCACCATCCTGCTCATGGGCACCGGCCTTCTTGGCTTAGTGGGCTACAGCCGCAAGCGTTTCAGCAAAAAGAGTTAAACAGGTTTTGACAGTTATAAAATCAGATATAGTTTCACGAAATCCCCCGGTTCATCCCGGGGGATTTTTTTTCTACAATTTTGTTTATTCCATCTGCACACATCAGTAAGGAACGTGGACGAATTAACTTCCACAAGTAGGCGCATAGGTTTGGGTCAAATTTGTTCGATCTCAAATCACAAAAGTTGATGATATAGCCAGGCTATTTTGATATTTTTGGGGTTTGAGATCGAACAAAGGCGGCCTGAAGCTGTGATGCATAGTTGGGGAAGTTATTTCGTCCACGTTCCTAATATAAATCAAATTGTCAAATTATTCGACATGTGCGGCCATTGGCAGCCTGATCACAAACCGTGCTCCACCGCCCTCTTATCCTGTTTTCTGTTGAAACACTGTCCCCCAGACTTGCCGCCTACTCTTTTTCACACTGCCTCAAAACCGGTTGCACGAGTTCATGAGCCCTTTTGACATCAGTAACCTCTATGTAAAAGCGCATGGCAAGCGGAAGCTGACGACCCGACGAGTTTCCATTGATTTATTGGTAAAATTCCATTTAGCTCTTGGTACACGTCGTAAAATATTAGCCAGAATAATGGCTGTTTGAAGCATGGCACGCCCGGAGGGATTCGAACCCCCGGCCTACGGATTCGAAGTCCGGCGCTCTATCCATCTGAGCTACGGGCGCATGAAGGAGGATGGGGTGAGTGAAGGGACTTGAACCCTCGACAACCGGGGCCACAACCTGGCGCTCTACCAACTGAGCTACACCCACCACAAAAAATATCTTATCTAAGGGCTCGGTAAAAAATAATTTGGTATTTTTGCATCCCAACTTCACCATATCTTTAATCGGTCTTCATTCGCAAAAGTCCTCGAAATAGCTTGCTATTCCTGCGGTTTAGCTCAATCCGATTGATTAAATCTACGGCAAATTTGAGCGCAAATTCTACCAAGTTATTTTTTACCGAACCCTTAGGAACGGGGAAAAAATAACTTCTCCAACTATGCATCACAGCTTTAGGCCACCCTTTCTCAATCTCAAATCCCAAAAATATCAAAATAGCCTGGCTATATCATCAACTTTTATGATTTAAGATCGAACAAATCTGACCCAAATCCATACGCCTACTTAGGAAAGTTATTTTATCCTTATTCCTAACACATCAAACATGTTAATTCAACAAAAATTTTATCCGTTTAAAACTTTAGGCTACCAACTTAAAGCGGGACACTTTTTGCTATTTTGGCCCTATGGCAATTCCACAATCAAGCAAAATTTAAGGAGTTGCTAAGAGATTGAATTTATAGACTGTCCCGCCTTATGTTGGTAGCCAAACTTTAAAAACAAAAGAAAAAATAATTGTAATTCTATCATCCGTCAATGTTGAAGAAGTGTAAGGAACATGGACGAAATAACTTGAGTGTAACCAAAATAGAACAAAGTTATTGATTTTCGGGGATGGTTCCCCGCTCTGTGATATATGCGAGATATTGGTGGAATGTGCAAAACGATTCGAACCTCC
>JABZFQ010000015.1 GCA_014237365.1 Desulfobacteraceae bacterium
GTGCGACACGATGTTGCGCTATTGGCTGTTTGGGACAGCCTAAATAAGTTGTGACCAAACCCGACATTCTCATGTCGGTACCCTAGGAGGCATGCTTCGCCGGTGTATCCGGTGTTGGTATGAAGCCCTCCAACAAAGTACCAAATCCTGCGTAGGCAGAAGGGGTGGAACTCGTGAGACAGACACCTTCCGGGAAGCCTCATCCGGGTGAGGGCAAGGGTTCGAATGATATGGTCAGATTAATCAAATGTCTGCAGCGCCGTCACTGAGAATAAGCTAAAGAGGCTGTTAAGCTTAAGCCAAAGGGCAAGCGATCAGGTTATGGGTCTCCTAACTGCCCATACTGAGATGTAGAATCGCCGGTGTAGGGGACAGACCTAAGTCATTCATAATTGGCAATAGCGTGGAACGTGGAAACCCCGTATCTTCGCCTGAAGTCGTCAGGCAGGTAAAACCATAAGGCATACTGATGGAGATGCGGGAGTAAGATGCAGGAAAAAGCGAATGGCACTTTGTAATGAAGTGTATACGGATTGATGGCAAATAACATCGCCTATATTATCCGATCCGAAAGGAAGCTGACGTCCGGCGGATATGTTACAGTCATATCCGGGCAGGTGTTTCTTTGCGAGATAATTTGGAACATCTTTTCAGGTGGGAAAGCAGATGACGGCGGTAATATTACCAGCTGGTGCACCTACCGGCAGACATGTTTGTTTGTCAAAGGACTACAAATGCGTATCGCAAAGGCTGTTAAAGAGAATATGGCAATTGATGTATGGCAATCACTGTAGATTGCTTAAAAAAACATAGTTCGGTAACAGCCGGGCGGCCTTGCAAGGCTTTGCCTTAGAAATGCTTGAGCCGTATGAAGGGAAACTTTCACGTACGTGTCTGAGGGGGCTTGGGGCTGGTAACAGCCCCTGGCTACCCGATCGATCAGTCTTTTATGCGTATCAAACTTGAAACTGAAGCAAAATTATTTATTCAAGAAAAAATCCTAATTGGAAAATTGCAATTAATTTGGTCACATATTTTAGAATATGAGAATATGCAGAATCCGTTCGTCGAAAGAAGGAATGCGATAATTGAATGGAAAAAAATAGCGGCAAAGAAAATTGGGGGTGCTGAAAATGTTGTAGCAAGAGCATCTGAATTTACACGGCATGGCGTAAAATCTAAAGACGCACTCCATGTTGCATGTGCTATTGAAGGAAAAGCAGAATATTTTATAACAACAGATGATAAACTTTTAAAAAAATTGGCTAAAACCAAAGAGCTTATTGTGATTAATCCTGTTAATTTCATTCCCATTTTGGAGAGTATGTGATGATAACTGATATAGAGATTAAACAAAGAGGTATAAAAGCATTAATTGCCGATCTTGGCAATGTACAAGCAGAACGCTTCATCTCTCTAATAATCAGAGAACCTTTTGATTATACAAAGTGGCAACGAGACCTTTGGCCCGACAAATCTGTTGAAGAGCTAAGCAAAAAAGCCATGGAAGCAATACAGATGAAGAACGGCGAACCATGCGCTTGAGATGGACTGGGCAAAGCCGTGCCGCTTTTGAAAGGCAGTATTTCACCGGTAGTTTTTACCTTTATCATAATTTTTTGGTTATCGTTGCCCAGCCACTCAGCTTTACGTTAGGGCAAAAGACAAGTAAGGAGTAATATGCCAAGACAAGCAACAATATACCGAGTGCTTATTGCATCACCATCAGATGTTGATGATGAACGTAAGTTATTAAAAGAAATCATCTTTGATTGGAATGCATCTCACTCTGTTGATATGGGTATTTTGCTTGAGCCGGTCATGTGGGAATCCCATGTTTATCCTGATTTAGGGGGTGAGCCACAAAGTATAGTAAACAACCAAATTGTTCATAATGCTGATGTTCTTATAGGGATATTCTGGACGCGGATTGGAACTAAAACCAAATCAGCTAACTCAGGCACTGTCGAGGAAATTCAACAGATAGTAGAATCAAACAAACCCGCACTAATATATTTCTCAAACAAACAAACCCACCCTGATCTAATAGACTTCGAGCAATACCAAGCTGTAAAAGAATTCAAGAATTATTGCTCAAAAGCAGGAATTATTAATACCTATTCAGAACATCATGAATTTAGACTAAAGGTTACCCAAAATCTTAGCCAACTTGCATTTAGACTAAGCTCATTAAATGGAGATAGAAACTCTAACAATACGTTGCCTGATAAACGGATGGAAAGACTTATTTTTATCAGCCATAAAGAGAAAGATGTTGAACTAGCTAAATTGTTAGTCAATTTTATATTATCGTCTGTTGACATAAAAGAAGACGAGCTTCGTTGCACATCAGTTTCAGGTCATCAATTGAATTGTGGTACAACCCTTTCTGAACAGTTACGAAGTGATTTATGCCTTACAACAGTGGTTTTTGTAATATTAACATACCAAAGCATAAGGTCGCCTTGGTTTTTATTTGAATTAGGTGCGTCTTGGGTATTTGGAAAATTCTTAATTCCTATTCTTGACCTTAGCTATAGACAATTTGCCTGGTCCCTTAAAGGAATATCCTTGTATTCAGATAGATAATTCGAATGCATCTGAAAGACTTTTGGATTCAATTAAACAGATTGCGAAAGAGTTAAATATAAAACATACTGACACTGCTATTTCTAAAAAAAATTAGATGATTTTGTTAAAGTTTTTAGGAGCCCTATTGATACAATTTATCCAGATGATACTTAAATGTTGCTCGAAATTTGACAGTATCCTTGTAAAGGCTTATAAAACATAGGATTATAAGTAAATTAGGTTGTTAGAACCTGAAGATAGTGGTTTTATTAAAATAAAAACTGTCGGCTCCTTATTATATAAGGATTTATACAATCTGTATAATATTGAAAATGGTACAAATTTTCAATATTTGATGTTTTGAAATATCCTTTAATTACAACGCCTTAAAATATACTAATTATATAACTCAGGCAACTTCAGGTTCTTACATGGTTTTTTCTGTTTGAATCCTTAATTCATAAGACTTTAAGTAAAATTAATAAAATTTCGGGCAACATTTAAGTGATATTAACAAGAAGCTTGTTACATTTACATGCAATAGTAAAGAAGCTGTACATGCAGATGAAGTTTATGTGGTAGGAAGTTTTAGCTTAATGCTAAGAGCGGAAGAATTCAGCCTCACGGGCAATTTAAATTAAACAAAATTATCAGAGATGGAACATATATTTGGGAAAAAGAAATAATGATTCCTTCTGGACCACATGACTTTAAATTCGTAGTTGGTAGAAATTATGGGTCAACCGGAACTGATGTGGAATAATTTTTGCGGAAATCACAGCAACTCATTATAATTACAGGCTAAACCAAGCCATTTCCCTCATTTTTTTAGCTGTCAAAAAAAGATTCGTTTTTTTCTTGACATTATCGTTTTTTTATTTGATAATATTGGCATGAATTATCCAGGAGGCAAAGGAGGTGTTTACCAAC
>JABZFQ010000014.1 GCA_014237365.1 Desulfobacteraceae bacterium
CAAATCCCAAAAATATTGAAATAGCTCGCTATTCCTTCAACTTTTGTGATCTGAGATCAAACAAATTCGACCCAAATCTGTGCGCCTACTTGGGGAAGTTAATTCGTCCACGTTCCTAACCCATAAAAACTAACTACAAATCCATATCTGCGGTCACTTTCATTTTCATCTTTGTAAAAACACCTGATAGACCAGCACTGTGATTCATATAAAAACCCAATAACGGTTCTTATATCTCTACCATCATATATATTACGTTCGTATTCACCAAATACTTCAAGGCTGTCTGACATCCTTAGATTAATGTTATAATAAATAGACTCTCTTGAATCAAGTGCATATCTGTGTTCAACAAACAACCTGTCCCCTTGATAATCCGATAAAGCTACTGCAACATTACGAGTTAGAAAAAAGTTTTCATATTGGCACCATTGTGCATCAGCCTCCAAAGACAAATATTTTGCAGGTGAAAACTCAAGTTCAGCGTAAATGGGAGAAAACGGCTCGGGATTGTCATCCCTTGCCTCACCAACGTCATAACTCTGTTCTATAAAGAAACGGCAGAACTCATTATAATTATAGCTTACCGTATCATCATTTTCTTCATCCACAACCCCGTTTTTTTGTTCCGTATTTTTCTTTGATCTTGAGGTAAAAGTGTTTGTAATTGAATAGGTAACCTTGTTGTTTTTTTCAATAGTGTCCGGATATTCTTCCTTGTCCTGCTCAGGTATGTAACCATAAATAATTTGCGGCTCAATTGAATGTTTGATTTTGTTTATGTTCATTCTATTTATATTGTATATCTTATAAATTTCAGTAAACAGATCCAGTCTTATATCATAAATCTGTTTGTTCAATATATTATTTGTTTCAACTGTTCCATCTGAGTAGTTATCAACATACCAGGCCGTTTCTCTGAGCCCGAAAGATGGCTCAAAAGTAAAATAATTTCTGAAATTGCAAGGAAGATAAAATCTTGGATGCAAATCCAGGCGGTGGAGCCTGTTTCCATCCTTACTGTAAGAGTACGTATATTCAGAATCAAAATCTACATAAAAAGGTGTTTCATATATTTTTTGTTTTGATGCATCAAACTCAATCAGCGGCAGTTGTTGTAAAGTTGTATCCATATCCGTTTGACGTCGATTAATAACATTATCATACCATCGCAACTCTGCATTAAGGCTATATTGTGACCAGATCTTGTTAACGCTCAAACTGTTTACCCTTGTGGAATCATCATATTCATCTATATCTCTGCCAAAATTTTCAGAATAATAATTACTTGTTTCATTAAACCCTGTATATCCATGTTTGAATTCATGCAGATAATCATGATCACTAATAATATCAATATCCAGTTTTGCAAAAAAACCAAAAGGCATGGCCTGATCATGCTTCCATCTGAACCAGTAGCGGTCTGTATTTGGTCGCAACACGCTATCCGCTCCATAACCCCATTCCGTACTGGATTCCAAAATGCCCGTTTTCTCAAAGTGTTGGGTACCGTCATCAACTTTTCTATCTTTCAAAAAGTCGTACATCATAGTTCCTTTAGAATCATTGTCTAAAACATACCTGTATTCAACAGCAACTTTATCTCCGCGACGCCCCATGTGGTATAAATAAAAGGTCGCGTCCGAGCTTTCATTTATAGCCCAATAAAAAGGCTGGTTATATTCCTCCCATTTTCGCTTCGAATATCCAATTTGTGGCGGCAGTAAACCTGACTGGCGTTTTCGTTTGGCCGGAAAAACAAGAAAAGGAGTATAAAAGACAGGCATTTTTTTTACCCAAAGAGCTGCATGATTAATAAAACCATAACCTTCCAGCGTAACTTTCAAATTTCTTCCAGTAACTTTCCATGGCGGGCTCTCACCATCACATGACGTCAGGCTGGCTTTATCAACAAAATAGCTGTTTTCCCCAAGCTTTTTTATCTTATTACCTTTTATGTAAAAATGGTTTTTTTTAAGAAATACAGTTCCATTATAGATTGTTCCAATCTCAGCCTCCAAATCCATTTCCATACGGTCACCGCTTAAAACATCCTCGCCTACTATCATTATTACATGACCAACCGCAAGAACCTCCATTGTACTGTAATTAAAACGAACAAAATCAGCGGTCAGTTTTCTGTTTTCTGTTGTTATAATTACATTATCTTTTGCAACATATTGATCGGTTTTATTGTCGTAATTTATTTTGTCTGCAAAAATATACCAGGGTTCTGCGGAATCATCATCAAAAAACCTATCCTGAATTTCAGCGCAAACACAAACAGGAACGGCAGTCAAAATAATGAATAAGATAAACAAACAAGCTATAATGTGAGCCGCTTGCTCAATTCTATATCTTGCTTGATAACCAGGCATGAAAATCTTTATACGATCAATAAAACAGATTGCGGATATGAAATGGAAATTTTGGAAGTGATTCATGTTACAAAAAGATTCTAAGGAACGTGGACGAAATAACTTCCCCAAGTAGGCGCACAGATTTGGGTCGAATTTGTTTGATCTCAGATCACAAAAGTTGATGGAATAGCGAGCTATTTCAATATTTTTGTGATCTGAAATCGAACAAAGGCGGCCTGAATCTGTGATGCATAGTTGTGGAAGTTGTTTCGTCCACGTTCCTAACCTTAGTTTCGCACTTTAAAAAAAAGATCAATTTTATTAGCATGTTACAGCCACAGGTACTACAGGCTCGCTTCATTTTTTTCGGTTCATCGCGAATTAATGGGGTAATC
>JABZFQ010000343.1 GCA_014237365.1 Desulfobacteraceae bacterium
CCACAGGGCGGAAGGGCAACCACAGGCGTTGCCCCTACGTTATTTGAAAACGAATTGTATCACATAATAGGGAACCATCATCAAGATGGCATTGTTTTATTTTGGTTACACTCATTTGAATACATCAAGGCAATGCTCAAAAAGTTCGGCTTATTGGGCCAATCGTAAGGAGTTACTGGAAATGTCAAAAAACAAGAAAACTGTTGTTTGCCTTTGTGGCGGTGGAGCCGGAACCCACATCTTAGCTGCCACGTTAGGATCAAAAGAAAATTTTACAGTCAATGTTTTTACAAGAAAACCGGAAAAATGGACCAAAAAGATTACTGTTCAGATCCCAAATGAAAAAAGAGAAATTGTTGGAAACATTAACATTGTTTCATCAAATCCAAAGGAAGTATTCAAAAATTGTGATATTTTTATATCTAATGGCCCTGCAATGGCAAACCCAATCTACCTCAGAGCAATGGAGCCTTATCTCAAAGACGGTGCAATAATTGGAAACATTTTTGGACAAGGAGGATTTGATTTCGCAGTTTTAGATATTATTGGAGGAAAAAAGGAATTTGAAAAAAGAAAATTGAAAGTATTTTCTCTTAAAGGAATTCCCTGGGTTTGTAGAACCTTGGAGTATGGAAAATCTGCAAAAATTGTTGGTAAAAAAACAAGATTACAAATGGCGGCAATCCCAAAAATAAAGGAAATAGAGAATGAATTAAAAGTGTTATGTGAAGAATTGTTTAACATTCAAACAATAATCTTACCAAATATGTTGTGTATTACTTTAGTTCCTGGAAATCAAATCATTCATTCTGGAAGATACTACGGATTATTCTCAAAATGGAATAAAGATATTGAATATGAAGAAAAAGATTTTCCTTTAATGTATCAAGATTTTGATGACTTTTCAGCAGAGATTACTCAAAAATTAAGTGATGAATTACTTCTTTTGAAGAAAGGTATTATCGAAAAGTTTCCGGAAATTGATTTATCCCCAATCATTGATCTAAAAGACAACATTTATGATGCATATAAAGAACAAGTGAAGGATACAACAAATTTGAAGACTGTATTTTGTACAAATTCTGCTTATGCTGGTATCAAAACTCCAATGCATAAAAAGGATAATGGCAAGTTAATTCCAGCTTTGAAATCCAGAATTTTCTATGAAGATATTCCATTTGGATTGTTAATTTTGCATAATATTGGAGAAATCCTGGATATTAAAACTCCAACAATGGATACTTGCATTTTGTGGGCACAAGATCTAATGAATATGAAATACCTTGAAAAAAATGGAAAGATGAATCAAAAAGCAATTCAGGGTACTGGATGTCCAATGAACTTTGGAATTAAAACTATCGAACAATTGGTAAATAATAGTCTTGATTGGAAGTAGGTGAGATATTCTATTTAAGGAACGTGGACGAAATAACTTCCCCAACTATGCATCACAGCTTCAAGATAGCCTCCAGTCACCATATAATCATCAAAAAGCTCCAGCAGGAGTCTGTGCCTTGACTCTGGTATTTTTTCCGGTGCTAAGAGAATATATTCATATAAAGGCTTCCCTTTTATAAATTTAACGAATTCGGAAAAACAAAAACTGAAGATACACATGCTTTTCATTCTGCCCACAGGTATTCGCGTACCTGCAGGAAAAAATCTGTTCATCGAAGAACCTGTCAGAATCACTTTAATATCATGCCTGTCTGCTTTAAACGATTTGACATACTCTGCCAGTTTCCTGCATTCCTGGGCTTCATTAAAAAACAGGATTGACCCGGGCTGAAGATTATATCTATCAGTCATCAGGGCGCTAAAATCGAAAAAATCTTCTGTTTTTGAGATCTCACGGCGTATTTTCGGATTTTTTTCCAGGTCATAAGCCAGATACGGTCTGCCTATGGTTTTTAAAACACTGTTCACAAGATAGGATTTGCCAACCTGCCTGGCACCTTCGATGATAATCACATCATTATCAGCCCGATCGGTAATAAGATCTTGTAATTTATCATGGATTTGCCGTTTCATAAAAAAATCCATTAATACTCTTCAGTATTTTAGTAAAATTAATTGTTTAAAAAGCGCTATTTTTAGTAAATTAAATGAGGTGAGAGGAGGAAATACCATTGCGGAGAAAATGGGCAGCCTTTTTTTACAATCAAATAGCCAGTGAGGTATCAAGGAATAGAAGGTTGAAGGGTCCTAAACATTTTCTATGAATATACACCAAGCCCAAGGATTTTTAAGGAGTTGATGAATTTACGATCAAATGTCGTTAGGAACGGGAGTAGCGTCGTTCAAAATATCCTTGTTTTTTAGGCGGTGGGTTATGGTTTGTTAATATTGTTAACTATTTACCGTGTGGCAGGATAACTAAATATGTTTTAGGATTTTGCTGTTTTCCAATTCTTTTTGCTCTCTGTCACTACTATAATAATGAGAAGTTGTAATCATTCAAGGATGAAAAACAAATAATTCAATAATTATTAATTCGAGGATGAAAAATGTATCTAAAAACTTCATGCACACCGCGTGAGAGCGTTTTCAATCAAGATAGACGTGATGTTGTGCTGGATCTTTCAGATCTTATGGAGTCTAAAATTGATGCCGAAGATTTTTTTGAGGAAAATTTTATAACCTCAGGCATGAAGACCCTTCTGGAAAAAACATTCAGCAGGTTGGAAGGATTGATAGATCAGGCTTCCACATTTTTGCTAACCCAGGCAATGGGGGGAGGCAAGACCCATAATATGATAGCCCTTGGTTTGCTTGCCCAGGATCCCGAACTTCGCAGGAAAATATTGGGCAAAAACAGTCCCGGAGCAACACTTGGCAACATAAGAGTAGTTGGTTTCACCGGAAGGCAGTCGGACGCACCCCTTGGAATATGGGGATCAATTGCCGAGCAGTTGGGTAAAAAAGAGTTGTTCAACAATTATTATTCCCCGCTCCAAGCTCCTGGTGTAACTGCATGGATTAACCTGTTAAAGGATGAGCCTACAGTAATAATGCTGGATGAATTGCCTCCTTATATGGAGTATGCCAAATCGAAGGAGATTGGCAACAGCGATCTTGCGGTGGTTACAACAACAGCTCTTTCAAATCTTTTGGTCGCGGTTAATAAAAGGGAACTTTCCAATGTCTGCGTCATTATATCCGATCTTACGGCTACATATGAGGGAGGAAGCGCGCAGATAAACAAAGCCCTTGAAAATCTCCAGAAAGAGACAAATCGTTCAGCGCTCAGAATAGAACCGGTTAATACTCACGGCGATGAACTGTACCATATTTTGAGAACCAGATTGTTTGAGGCGCTGCCGGATGAATCTACAATAAAAAAGGTTGCCAATAAATATGCCTCGGCTGTTAAAAATGCAAAAGAAATGGATGTAACCAATGCTTCTCCGGATTCTTATGCGACGCAGATTATTGAGTCCTATCCTTTCCATTTTGTAATCCGCGATCTTTATGCAAGATTCAAAGAAAACCCGGGATTTCAGCAGACAAGAGGGCTGATCCGGCTTATGCGCGTTATTGTATCCAGCCTGTATCAAACCGGACGGGCAGATGAAACCATGCTTGTTCATCCGTATGATCTGGATTTAAACAATGAAGAGGTCTTTTCGGAAATAAAAACCATTAACCCGACTTTAAGCGAGGCAATAACTCACGATATTGCCAAAGAGAGCCATTCGGTTGCAGAGGAACTTGATCGGCGACTTGGCTCCGGTACAGATGCCCAGGATGTATCAAAGCTTATTCTTGTGGCATCCCTTGCCAATATTCCCGGCGCCACCCATGGCCTTCGTGAAGGTGATATTATGGGATATCTCTGTGCGCCAGGCCGTGACATTTCCAAAGTAAAAAAGGATATTGTTGATTATCTTCCCACACAGGCATGGTATCTGCATACCAGTTCGGATGGAAGGCTCTTTTATAAAAACACCCAGAACCTGGCAGCTAAACTGCACTCAATGGCTACGTCCTACAACCGGCAATCCTGTTTAAAAGAGCTGAGGGTATATCTAAGGTCTTTGTTTTCACCTGAACTAAAAGACTGTTACCAGAAGATTGAAATTATTCCTGCTATTGATGAGGTTGATATTGATGCGAATAGAGTCAGCCTCATTATAACAGAACCAACCGGCAACATAGCAGGCGCGACAAAGTTGAGCAAGGACTGGGATAAATTTGCAAATGATATTGAATACAAAAACAGAATTGTTTTTCTAACCGGAAATCATGAAAATATCCTGGACCGTGTTGTGGACCAGACCGCTCAATATCGGGCAATACAGTCCATTATTGATGAATTTGACGCTGAGAGGCTGTCTGATAAAGACCCGCAGCGCATCCAGGCTCAAACAAGTCGTGATAAAATCATTCTTAGTTTGCGAAGCGCTATCCAGGAGGCTTTTACAACACTGGTATATCCGTCAAAAAATGGATTTCGCACAACTGACTGTAGAATTCAGTTTAGTGATAATCAGTTTGATGGCGAAAAACTCATTCGTCACACACTTGAAAAGGTTCAGAAATTCACAGGTGAGATCACTGGAGACACGTTCAGAAAAAAATGTGAGGCACGTCTTTTTGGCGGGCAGCAAAGGTCTCAGTGGTCAGAGATAAAACGGCGGGCCGCCACGCTTGCTGCCTGGCAGTTCCATCGACCGGATGCATTGGATAGCTTAAAAAAGACATCTATAAGCCAGGATATATGGAGGGATGAAGGGGGAGTTATTAATAAAGGCCCATTTCCTCCGCCAAAAACCGGGGTAATGGTACAGAAGATGTCAAGAAACGATGACACCGGTGAAGCCACACTTAAAATTACTCCTGTGCATGGAGATATTGCATATTACGAGACAGGCGGACCAGAACCCACAACATCGTCTATGAAGCTTGATTCATTCAATAATTTTGAAATCAGCGATCTCAAATGCAAATTCTTATGTATTGATTCAACCGGCAAACATGAAAAAGGCAATTCAGTATTGTGGACAAACACAATTACCCTTAAACATCGGGTATTTCAGCAAGGCAGCGACTGGATGGTTGAACTTAAGACCAGCCCTAACGCGGATATCCGGTACACAACAGACGGATCTGATCCCAAAACAATGGGAGGTTCATATAGTGCGCCTTTTCCGGTACCTGAATCAAGCCCCTTTGTATTAGCGATTGCCCGGCGAGATGGTGTATCTTCTTTTCAGGAAAAGATAAATGTTAATGATTACAGAAAGAAGACTGTTAAGCTGGATCCATTGAAAAAGGCGGTATGGAAGCGAAGACACACCAACCTGACAACAAGAGATGCATATGCATTCATGGAAAGGCTTAAAAAATTTGAAGGCAACGCATATGGTGTTACAATAGATATCCGATCCAATAATGATGACCAGGATATCAGCTATACAGCTACAGATAATTTTGCGCTTCACGGAAATAAGTTTGAAGAGATTGTCAAGCAGCTCCAGTCAGTTATGAGCGGCAGCCAGATTTTTTTAAACATTGAAAGAGTAGAGTTCAATAAAGGCCAGTTTTTGCTTGACTGGATTGCCGATGCAAGAAGCAGTTTGTCTCCCGGAGAAGTCAGCCAATAAGTAAACAAATCAATTATGACGAAAAAAAAACAGAACATACTGGGTTTTGGTTATAATCCTGATCTCACGGACCATTATTTTCTGGTTACAATTCCGGCCTCCAGGGCAAAAGGCGCTGAGGTTATGATTTCCGAGCATTTTGAGTCGCAAAAACCCGAAAAAGGCAAAGAAATCTATACATCGTTAAATAATGAAAATGCCCATATTAAAGTGATCCTGAAACGCTTCATGTGGGATGATATTGCCGAAGAAACAAAGGCGGAATTCAACCGCCGCCTTCGGACTTACGGCATTGAACCCGGCAAATGGAAAAAGAAAGGTCAGATCCACCTGGAACGAACTCTTGGCAAGGAACTCGTACTGCTTGCCTGGGCCATTGAAGAATGCGACCCTGTGCTGATCAGTACGGCTGTCCGCAACTGGCTTGGACTTGCCCCTGAAGAACGGTGGTGGCTTTATACCATGACAAATGCCTCCACAGGTCATGCGCTTAATGATCGCAACAAAGGATGGAGAAAGGCGATTCGATTTGCATTAACGGAAAATCCAGTTTCCGACCAGGCCTTGCTGAAACGTAGAGAAGAATTTCAGCAGTCACTTTTCAGCGGAATATTCAAATAAGGAATATCTATGAACGATCGGGTTTTTATTGAAGATCAGTTTCCGGTGTCAAGAATTTCAAAGGAGAGTTATAAGGAAAGGAAGGCCGGTTCAAGCCAGACGCTGACAGGCCTTGGGAAATGGTGGGGACGAAAACCGCTGATTCTGATTAGAGCCTCTATAATAGGAATGCTCATGCCTGTATCTGATGACCCAAAAAAAGATCAGGATATTTTTTTAAAAATTCTAACCATGGATAACGACGGCCTGTGGCAGCGACGATCAAAATCCATTCCTGCCAAAGTTATTCAGCCCAGCCTTTCAGAAAAAGAATGGAATGAACTTATAGCTGATCAAGAAGGCAATTTAAAACGTACCTGGTCAACAGGGCTTAGTCCGGAAGAAAAAGAAAAGGTTCTTCACAAGGTGTTTGATCAGCTTTCATACGATGAAAAGCTTACTTTTTGTGACCGGCCGGAACAGATCGACGGCCCGGGTGAAGAAGCTTGGCTGGAGATAAACACACATCTTGGGACAGATGCAAAAAACATTCAGGAATTGGTAACAGAGCTTGGGAAAAGAAGATTCGGCCATACGCCAAAAGTCGGCGACTGTTTTTGCGGAGGCGGTTCCATTCCATTTGAGGCAGCACGGCTCGGATGCGAGGCGTTCGGCTCTGATCTTAATCCGGTTGCGGCCATGCTTACATGGGCTTCCATCCATCTGATCGGAGGCGGAGAAAAAATACAGAAACAGGTTCAGGAGGCTCAAAAAAAAGCATACGAGGCTGCTGACAAACAGATCACAAAGTGGGAAATTGAACACAATGACAAAGGCTGGCGCGCGGATGCGTACCTTTACTGTGTTGAAGCCAAATGCACGGCAACAGGTCTGATGCTGCCGCTTGCTCCTTCCTGGATTATCAGCGAAAAATACAATGTCTGCGCTGTGCTGAAAAAAAATAATGCTGAAAAAAAATATGACATGGAAATAGTAACAGGCGCGGATAAAGAGACCATGTCCAAAGCAAAACAAGGGACAGTTCGCAACAGCAGGATGGTCTGCCCTGAGACAGATGAGGAATTTTCCATCTCAGGGATTCGTGGAGACCGGAATATAGACGGCAAAACCATATATGGCTTAAGACTCTGGGAAAATGATGATCTTGTGCCAAGGCCAAATGATGTGTTTCAGGAGCGGCTTTACTGTGTAAGATGGGTGGAGACGTATCTTGAGAAAAACAGGCAGGGCAAGCTCGTTGAAAAAACAAGAAGGCATTACTGCTCTGTAACAGAAGACGATATAAAACGTGAGAAGCGGGTGCTGAAACTGTTGCGAGAGCGGTTTGGTGAGTGGCAGGAGAAGGGGTATATACCGAATCGGAAGATTGAACGGGGTGGTGCTAAAACAGAAGAACCTATTAGAACACGCGGATGGACTCACTGGCATCATCTGTTTAATCCGAGGCAGTTGTTGGTTAATGGGCTTTATGTGAATTGTATGTTTAAGTATAATTCTGAAAGCCCCAAAAGTATTTTAATTGAAGCGCTGATACCATCGATGATGGCTCAATTGGATGCAAATTGTAAATTGAGTCGCTGGCAACATCAAATGAGTAAATCTGGAGGAATAGGAGCGGTAACTCCGACATTTAGCGATCAAGCTCTTAATCCTTACTATAATTATCCCGTGGGGGCTTTGCGTTACGGAAAGAACAGACTTACTCGTAGACCGGAAGTCACTTATGCCTTAAATCATGCCGCTGTTAGAACTCTTGATGCGAGGCAAGTTACAAATTCAAACGACCTATGGATAACAGACCCACCATACGCAGACGCAATCAACTATCACGAGCTAACCGACTTTTTTCTCGCCTGGTATGAAAAACATCTCCTAAAGGCATTTCCTGACTGGTACACTGACACCCGAAAAGCGTTGGCTGTCCGGGGTTCAGGCGAAGATTTCAAGCGTGCCATGGTGGAAATTTATGAAAATCTTACCAACCATATGCCGGACAATGGTTTGCAGATGGTTCAGTTTACCCATCAGGATTCATCAGTCTGGGCGGACCTTGCCATGATTTTATGGGCAGCTGGGCTTAAAGTAAGTGCGGCATGGACAATAGCCACAGAAACATCATCCGGGCTCAAAAAAGGCAATTATGTTCAGGGGACAGTTCTTCTTATCCTCCGCAAACGTCTTTCCGGCAAAATGGCATTTTTAGATGAAATTTATCCTGAGATCGAAGACGAGGTTCGACGACAGCTTGATTATATGACGGAACTGGATGACAGGGATGATCCCAATTTTGCGGACACTGATTATCAGCTTGCGGCTTACGCGGCTGCCTTGAGGGTATTGACGCGGTATGGTGATATTGAAGGCCGGGATATTCGACATGAGCTTTTCAGGCAGCGGGAGCCCGGCGAAAAAACAGCGTTTGAAAAGGTCATTGACCGGGCTGTTGAAATTGCATCAGACCATCTTGTTCCCTCAGGAATCGACCGACAGTACTGGAAAAACATTTCAGCGCCGGAAAGACTCTATTTAAAAGGGTTGGAGCTGGAAAAACATATGGAGGCAAGATCAGGAGCATACCAGGAACTGGCCAGGGGCTTTGGTGTCCGTGATTATAAGTTTATGTTTGCCGGCATAAAGGCTAATGCAGTTAGATTTAAAACAGGAACAGAATTCAAAAAATCCGGTTTAGGCGAAACAGGTTTTTCCGGATCACTTACCAGAAATATGCTTTTTGCCATTCACGAAACCGTTCGCACGGAAGATGCCCGCGAAGGGTTGAACTGGCTGCATACCGAAGTCAGCGACTACTGGAGCCAGCGCAAATCGATTATTGCGATATTGAAATATTTATCGAAATTGAATCACATTCCCCATATGACCCATTGGGAAAAAGACGCAGACGCAGCTCTGCGTCTTGCCGGAGCAGTAGAAAACGACCATGGGGGCAGGCTATAAAAATCAAGCTTTTGTAAAAAGACCATAAGTGACTGGAAGAAAACCAGGAGAAAGAATCATGATAAGGCGTTTTTCATCACGCCTCCGGAAACTTGATGCATCCTTTATCAATGACCGATTGAAAGGCGCTGTTTCTTATGACCGTATTGCCGGATACTTTCGTTCATCCATGCTGGAGGTTGCAGGGGAAAAACTTGAGAATATGGACGGCAAGGTCCGTGTCGTCTGCAATTCCGATATTGATTCTGAAGATGCAAAAACAGCTAAAGCAGCACAGCAGGCGCTGCGCAGATCATGGTGTGAAGGAAATCCCGAAAAGCTTGGCGAGTCTTCAAAAAATCGTTTCAGTCGTTTATATCGGTTTATCAAAAGCGGCAAACTTGAAATCCGTGTCCTTCCTGATGAGGCTTTTGGACTGATCCATGGCAAGGCCGGCATTATTCAATATAATGACGGAACTCAAACCTGTTTTATGGGAAGCACCAACGAAAGCCTTTCCGCCTGGAAACTGAATTACGAATTAGTATGGGAAGATGATTCCATCGAAGCGGTAAAGTGGTCGCAGGATGAATTTGATGCCCTGTGGTTTCACCCACTTGCCATTTCCTTAAGTAATTTTGTTGTCAGCGATATTAAACGTTTTGCCCATCGAAGCGAAATATCCATAGATTCCTGGAAGGATAATCCTGAAAGCGACCCTGCTTCCGGTGTGATTGAAACACCTGTTTACCGGCGAGAATATGGGCTTTGGGCACATCAGAAATTCTTTATAAAAATTGCATATGACGCTCATCTGAATGAAGGTGCAAGATTTGTCCTGGCAGATCAGGTAGGGCTGGGGAAAACTGTTCAGCTCGCACTTAGCGCCATGTTGATGGCGTTACATGGTAAAAAGCCTGTTCTAATAATCGCTCCGAAACAACTTTTGATTCAATGGCAGGATGAATTGCGAAACCTTTTGGGAATACCTTCTGCCGTATGGGATGGAAAGGACTGGGTTGATGAGCAGGGCATTATCCACCCATCAAAAAGTATTGAATCCATAAAGAAATGCCCGCGTAAGATTGGCATTATTTCCCAGGGATTAATAACATCCGGTTCCGAAATTATTCATTATCTAAATTCTATGACATTTGAGTGCATTATCATTGATGAGGCACACCGGGCAAGGCGCAAAAAAATTAATGATCAAAGTATGTTTGAAAAGGCTGATCCCAATAACCTGATGCGCTTTTTATGGGAGATGAGTTCAAGGACAAAAAGCATGCTTCTGGCCACTGCAACACCTGTTCAGCTTCATCCCATTGAAGCATGGGATTTATTGAAAATTCTTACAGAGGGCAACGATCAGGTATTGGGCACTCAATGGTCGGAATGGCAAAAACCGCATAAAGCAATACCGGTTGTCATTGGAGATTCTGAAATACCAGACGAGCTTGGAGAAGCTTGGCGATGGATCAGAAACCCCATGCCTCAAGCTTCCGAAGGTATTGTTTTCAAAAATCTTAGAAGAACCTTTGGATTGAAAAACAGCGACTTTGTTGCCAATGGAGACAGCCTTGATTATTTGCGGCCCACTGAAATTACACGTCTAAGGAGTGTAATTCCAGGATTTGGACGAGAACATAATCCGTTTATTCGACATATTGTAAGAAGAACACGGAATTTCCTTGAGCAGACCATTGATCCATCAACAGGAGAACCCTATCTCAAACCAGTCAAGGTAAAGTTATTTGGTGAAGACAGCACAGATTCACTTCCTCTGCCGCCTTATTTGCAAGATGCTTATAATGACGCAGAAGAATTTTGTTCTCTTCTCGGGCAAAGAGCAAGAGGGGCTGGTTTCTTGAAAACACTTTTATTAAGGAGGATCGGCAGTACTATTTATGCCGGCAGGCAGACCACTGAAAAGATGCTGAATAAGTGGGGCAACGAATCCTGTATTATTGACGCATCGCTTTTTGAGGAAGATGATGATTGCCAAATTGTCAAAAATGAAAATAGTAATATGAAAGATCTGAGCGGGGCTGAACGGTCTCTTCTGGAGCGATGTCTAAAAGCCCTTGAAAGCAATCAAGAGCGTGATCCTAAATATCAGAAGGTTGTAGAATATATAGTTGACAAGAACTGGCTTGAATTCGGATGTATTGTGTTCTCACAATACTTTGACTCTATCTGGTGGCTGGCAAACCAGATTTCCGGTGATTTTTCTGATGAACCAATTGGTATTTATGCAGGAGGTAATAATTCAGGTATTATCCTGTCCGGTGACTATAAAAAAGTGTCAAGGGATGATCTAAAACAGAAAGTAGGAAAAGGAGAATTGCGACTTCTCCTGGGAACAGATGCAGCCAGCGAGGGATTGAACCTCCAGAGGTTAGGGACTCTTATTAATCTTGACTTGCCCTGGAATCCAACTCGTCTTGAGCAGAGAAAAGGGCGTATTCAACGAATAGGCCAGGTACGAGATGAAGTGTATGTTTATAATATGAGATATCGCGGCTCTGTTGAAGATCGCGTTCACGAGTTGCTGTCGGATCGTTTAGAGGGTATTTATGATCTTTTTGGCCAAATTCCAGACGTATTAGAGGATGTTTGGATAGATGTCGCCAATGGTGAAATAGAAAATGCAAAGAAGTTGATAGACTCGGTTAAACCGAAACACCCCTTTAATGAAAGATACAACCAGATAACCGAAATAGACTGGGATTCATGTTCGAATGTTCTTAATGCCGATGAAAAAAGAAAAATTCTATTAGATGAATGGTAGGCAGCAGGTAACGCTTAGAAAAGATAGGGAAAGCTTCACAGACGAAGAACTTGACTTCATGGTCAACTAAAGTTAATTCGTCCACGTTCCTAACTTCTTCAACAATATATCCTTCTCGGATTAAAAGTGCAGCCGTTACTCCGGTTAAATATTTTTCGCCAACTCCGCATGAGGGGCTTTTATCTTTAAGAAAGCAGCACGTTATATTGTGCTCTCTAATCATATTCAGTGCTGCATAGGCTCCTTTAATAAATGCCTCAGTATTATCATCCCCGAAACTGTTTATAACTTTAGCTTTTCCATCCAATACATCAAAACCATTTCCTTCAACGAGGTTTGAGGGGGCTCTTGGAGTGGTAAGTCCGCCATGCTCTTCGGGACAGATTGGAAGAATTTTTTCAGATTCCAGCAGTTTTATTAAGGCTAAGTTTTTTTTGCTTTTACCATCATATCTGCATTTGAATCCTAGAAGACAGGCGCTTATTGCTATCATCAACAACTTCTTATTTTATATATTCTTTACACAAAGCAATATACTGAAGGGCTTCATGATGGACTCCAACATCGGGATAATTGATAAGGACAGCCTCGAAACGGCTCAAAGCTGCTTTATAGTGCTTGCTTTTGTAATAAAAAAATCCTACGTAAAATTCATGCCCTGCAAGATTTTTTAAGCATTTCTTTAATTTAACTTTTGCTCTGTTTGCATAGGCATTTTCCGGAAACTGTTTAATCAGCTTTTTAAAAGTATCAAGTGCTTTTTGCGCTGTAGTCTGGTCTCGATCAACAGTATCTATCTGTTCAAAATAGCAAAGTCCTGTCTGATAGATAACATAGGCAGTTGCCTCGTTACGGGGATGAAGGTTAACAAACTCTTCATATGCAGATATAGCTTCTTCATAGTCCTTTAGTTTGTAGTATGAATCAGCTATTTTCAGCTCTGCAAGGATTGCATATTTGCTGAAAGGATACCAGTCCCTTAATTTTTCAAAGGATTCTATTGCTGTTTTATAATTCCCTTTTTTAAACTCATTCATTCCACTACTTGCAAGTTCTTCTATGCTCTTTTCTTCTTCTGGCTCAAGCCAGGCACAACTTGAAAAGACAAGCAATGAAATGATAGCAATTGTTAAGATACGTTTCATTATTTAATATTTTCTATATAATGCTCTGCCGAAAACACAGCACTTGCCGCATCTCCAACAGCGGTTACAATCTGGCGCAGGCCGGTACTTCTTACATCACCTGCTGCAAACACACCCGGTACTGATGACTGCATATTCGAGTCGACAATTATAAAGCCGTAATTATCTATTTTTACTTCATCCTTTAAAAAATTTGTGTTGGGTAGAATGCCTGTCCATATAAAACAGCCGTCCACGTAGAATTCTTTTGTTTCCTCGGTTTTAACATTTTTTACTGTAATTTTTTCTACATTAGCTAAACCATCAATACTTGTTAATACGGAATCCCAGATAAATTCAATTTTATCATTGGCCAATGCTCGTTCCTGCAGGATCTTAGTTGCCCTTAATTGATCTCTTCTATGAATAAAATAAACCTTTTTTACAAACTTGGTCAAAAATATGCTTTCCTGCACAGCGGTATCTCCGCCCCCCACTGCCGCAACCATCTTGTCTTTGAAAAAAGGTGCGTCACAGGTTGCGCATGTAGATAAGCCTTTTCCAAAAAAAATATCTTCACCAGGTATGCCGAGCTTTTTGGGTGAAGCTCCTGTAGCTATAATAATTGTGTGGCTTGTGATAGTCCTGTCGCTTAACTTGATCTTTTTGACAGGCTCAGACAAATCAAGAGAAATTACTTCATTTGATTCTATATTAAGATCAAATTTTTTAACCTGCTCGGTCATTTTCTGAATCAAGTCATGCCCGCTGATTCCTTCCGGAAAGCCGGGATAATTTTCAATGCAGTCAGTTGTGAGAACCTGTCCTCCCGGCACAATTTTTTCAATCAGGATTACATTCAATCTGGCGCGTGCAGCATAAAGACCGGCAGTGAGTCCGGCCGGACCACCACCGATTATAACAAGATCATAATCAACATTTTTCATTACAAAGTTTCCTATAACCTAAATTGAGTGATTTTTTACTTGATCTGCACTAAGATCTCAGCACATTTCTTCGCAAAAAATTGGCTCTCTGGTATTTTGCAGGGTCGATTTTTATCAAAAGTATCAGTTTGTTATCCGTATTTTTGAGTCACACAAATTTAAAAAATTTACACAGTAAATGCAATTATTTAGTAGGTATCGATATTTTAATACAATACAGCCCAATATATCCTAATAATAGCGTTAAAAAGTTGTTCAACACCCAACGCAGAAAATGAGATAACAGCTTGAAATTAAAATAAAACACTAACCCGCAAAATACCAGGAGCCAAAAAATCACTTAACTTTGGCTTAAAATTTTGTTTATAACTTCTTCCAGCTTTGCTTTGGCAACTATACCTATCACCTGATCTACTACATTACCATCCTTGAAGAACATAAGCGTGGGTATAGATCTTATTCCGTATTTGCCGGGACTGACCGGATTATCGTCAACATTGCATTTGACAAACTTGATTTTATCTCCAAATTTACCGGCAAGCTGTTCTACCAAAGGGGAAATGGCCATGCATGGCCCGCACCACGGAGCCCAGAAATCTATAAGCACCGGTTTGTCAGACTTCAGGACCTCAGCATCAAAAATGCTGTCGTCAATTTCCAAAATATCTTCCGCCATAATAATTATCCTTTCCATAATAAATTTTATAATACAAAAGAAATATAATATTGCGGACAAGTATTGTCAACTTTGTCATCAATATCGTTATTTTCAAATACAATTAGCCCAAAATAGTTTACACTTTTAAGGGTAAAATACCTCAAAAAACATGATCTGTGCGCATAGCTTTTAGCCTAACAGTCCGTTTTTATATAAAGTTTTTGCCTAATAGCTAACGGCTGACAGCTAAGGAACGTGGACGAATTAACTTCCACAAGTAGGCGCACAGATTTGGGTCAGATTTGTTCGATTTTAGATCACAAAAGTTGATGGAATAGCCTATCTATTTTGATATTTTTGTGATTTGAGATCGGGCAAAAATGGCCTGAAGCTGTGATGCATAGTTGTGGAAGTTAATTCGTCCACGTTCCTAATAGCTGGCATCTGTCAATGTTGAAGAAGTGTAAACTACAAAATAAAGGATGCCTAACTTTTCTTTCTCTTTTTACTTTTTTTAGATCGTTTGGTTTGCGGTTTCTTGTTTTCGGCATATTGAACCCGAATATTTCGACCATCAATTTTCGCACTTTTCATTGATTTTAACACTTTAGCCGCAACACTTGTTTCAACTTCAAAAAAAGAAAATTCCCGCATGATCTCTATTGGACCAATCTTTTCAGAGCTAATTCCAGCTCTGCTGCATAGAGTTCTTATCAAAACGCCTTTTTTTAGATTGTCCTTAGATCCTGTATTTAAGAAAAACCGTTTCGATCTTCCGGATTCTAAATTTTTTTGTTGTCTATCTTTTTTTACAGGACGATAAGCTTCTTCCCTTTTTTTCAAGGATACATTTATATCTTTGGAATCTTTATAATAATTAAGAAAGCGATTAAATTCAATTGAAACAAACTTTTGAATGAGCTCTTCTTTTGTAAGACCGTTGAGTGTATTATAGACCAGCGGCAAAAAACGCTCAATTCCTTTCTGATCCACTTTAACTTTTACCATTTTGCTAATCATGGAATAGAGCTGTTTCTCACAAATTGCATATCCTTCCGGGACTTTTGCATAATTAAATTTAACCCCTGCTTTTTTTTCTATAAACTGAAGTTTGCTTTTTTCCCGGGAATTGATGATGACTATGGATGTCCCTGATTTACCAGCTCTTGCCGTTCTGCCGCTCCTGTGAGTATAGTTTCCCGCCTCATCGGGGAGTTTATAATTAATGATATGGGTAATATTCTGAACATCTATCCCGCGGGCAGCAACATCTGTTGCAATAAGAATCTGAATTGATTTGGATTTAAATCTGCTCATGACTTTATCTCGAAGCACCTGAGAAAGGTCACCATGAAGGGCTTCAGCATTATAGCTGTCTTTGATCAGTTTCTCTGCTATTTCCTGTGTATCTTTTCGCGTGCGACAAAACACAAGGCCATAAATATCCGGGTAATAATCAATAATTCGTTTTAACGCGTTATACCTGTCTTTTTCGTTAACAATATAATTCACATGCAAAATATTTTCAGCGCCGCTATTTTTCTTTCCTACGGTTATCTCAACTGGATTTTCCATATATCTTTTTGCAATTCTTGCAACTTCTTTGGGCATTGTTGCGGAAAACAGCCAGGTTCTTTTCTGAGATGGCGTATTTTGTAAAATGGCATCTATATCTTCCTGAAATCCCATATTGAGCATTTCATCCGCTTCATCAAGAACCACATATGAGACTTTAGAAAGCTTTGCTATTTTTCTATTAATAAGATCAAGCAATCTCCCTGGTGTTGCCACAATAATCTGAGCACCTTTTTTGATCTGCTTTCTCTGATTTTCAATACTGGCTCCGCCATAAACTGCAACTACCTTTGCACCTTTTACATACTTGCATAATTTTTTAATATCATCTGAAATCTGCAAACAGAGTTCCCTGGTAGGGCAAATCACCATCCCTTGAGTATGTGTCAGATCAAAATCAATTAGCTGGATCATAGGTAAACCAAAAGCTGCTGTTTTACCTGTTCCGGTCTGGGCAAGCCCCACAAGATCCCTGTCGCCTCCAATAATTTCAGGAATTGCATCTGTTTGGATGGGCGTGGGTTCAACAAACCCAAGTTCATTAACCGCCTTTAATAACTCGTCAATTAAATCCAAATTTTCGAAACTCATATTTTTTCTCAGTCTTTTTAATAATTTTAAATGGACCTGCCCTTCATCGCTCTCGCCCAAAAGAGGCGGTCAGCACCGCTCAAGGTGTTCGCTCAGGCGAGACGGGAGGGAGGATTCTGATTATTTTGTCTTCGGAAAAACCTTGTCAAGTTCTTCAATAATTATCGATTCTATTTTAACCGGTTCTTTAAGGAAAGAACCATGAGGTATAAATTTGCTCATCATCCCCACAAAATGATTGTAATCAACATATTCTTCTTTATTGTATTCATTTATTTTTTTTAATTTTCCGTTTTTAGAAAGATTGAATAATACATATTTGTCATCTTCTTCAACGATTCCGGTATAACCATTTCTGTATGATTTAATACTTATAATTTTCATCAAGTTATGAGTAATGGCTTTGTAACTTGTATTTAAACGAACCTAATTCTTAGGATATTGTTGGCATTTTTCACAAGCTTAGGAACGGGGACGAATTAACTTCCACAAGTAGGCGCACAGATTTGGGGCAGATTTGTTCGATTTCAAATCACAAAAGTTGATGGAATAGCAAGCTATTTCAATATTTTTGTGATCTGAGATCGGGCAAAGGTGGCCGTAAGCTGTGATGCATAGTTGGGGAAGTTATTTCGTCCACGTTCGCTTACCATATAAATTCCTTTCAATCATGTAAGAGTGTGTAATATGGTTAAACAGAGCTTAAGCGATATGGATCAGATTTTCAAGTAAAAGTCGTAAAAACATCTTCCGCTAATCAATCAGGCTACCAACGCAAGGCGGGACACCTTGTAAATTCAACAAGTTAGATATAGCCAAAATTTGAGAAATCAAAGACGTTATTATCCAACTATTTTGCCTCGCTACGACAATCTTGCACGAT
>JABZFQ010000336.1 GCA_014237365.1 Desulfobacteraceae bacterium
TCAATAAAGTTGTTGTCCTCATTGATGAATATGACAAGCCGATCATTGACAATATTGAAAACAAAGAACCGGCAATTGAGTTTCGTGAAATATTAAAAGGCTTTTATACCATAATAAAGGCGTGTGATGAATATATCAGGTTTGTGCTTTTAACAGGGGTGAGCAAATTTTCAAAGGCAGGTGTTTTTAGCGGGCTTAACAATCTGGAAGATATTTCCATGGACGCGAGGTATTCATCGCTTCTTGGGATAACACAAGAGGAGATGGAAGGCAGTTTCAAAGAATATATAGATCAGTTTGCAGAATCAGAAGGAAGCAGCAAATCCGAGCTGATTGAAAAAATAACATACTGGTATGATGGTTTTTGTTTTAGCAGAAGTTGTGAAAAGGTCTTTAATCCCTTTTCAGTCCTTCTTTTGTTCAAAAAGCTCAGTTTTGGAAACTACTGGTTTGAAAGCGCAACGCCGAGCTTTCTGATAAAACTGATGAAGGAGAAAAACTTTGACATAAAGAGGTTGAAAGAAATGGAGGTGAGGGAGGAATCTTTCGGCGCCTATGAACTTGAAAATCTCGCTGTGCTTCCGCTTCTGTTTCAGACCGGTTATCTTACCATTAAAGAGTATGATAAAGATTTAATGACCTACATTCTTGGGTATCCTAATTTTGAGGTTGAAAACAGCTTTCAGTATTCTCTTCTGAACAGCTACAGCGGCATACACGTAGACGGCTATTTGATCGATTTGATTCGTGCGCTTAGAAATGACGATTTTGAGACATTTTTTGATACCTTGCGAATTTTTTTTGCTGATATCCCCTACGATCTTCACATAAGCAAAGAAAAATATTACCAGACGGTTTTTTACCTGATATTTTCTCTTATTGGTTTAAAAGTAGAGGCTGAAGTAAAAACAAACAAGGGCAGGATCGATGCTATCATTATTGATAAAGATGTCTATATCTTCGAGTTTAAATTCAATGGGGATAAGGACAATGCCTTAAGGCAGATCAGAAACAAGAAATATTTTGAGAAGTATCAGGGCATTGGCAAGGAGATTTATCTTTTTGGGGTTGCGTTTACCGACAAAAACGTAAGTGACTGGGCACTTGAAAAGCTTTAGAACTGATCCTAATATTCATCTTCAACAATGCGAGAATGCGGGACATCCTATAAGTTGAAAGAGTATATTACTAAATATTATTCGATAAGTAAGAATACTTTTGTTATCGAAAATGGTATATCAAATAATAAATTTCATCCGATCAAAGAGAAGAAGAAGGGGGCAAGTTGGGAAGCGAACGGGATGTGGAGAGCGCCTATTCAGTTAATGGCGTGCCGATACGTTTAACGTATGAGAGATGGTTCCATATTACCGAGAACCACGACGATTTAGCCAGCTACTATTTTGAGGTTCTGGAAGCTGTCGAAAAACCGGATTTCATAATCATGGGCAATAAAGGGAGTCTGAAAGCAACGAAAAACTTGGGGAAAAATAAATGGTTGGTGGTTGTTTACAGGGAGATTTCAAAAGAAGATTGATTCGTGATCACGGCATATTTCCTGAATAAGAAACCAAAGGGGGATATAATATGGCGATGCAGACAGTAAATACAGCAAATAAGGAAATAATCGATTTTTGCTTGGGACTATCATCAGAACTTGCAAAGCTTCCGGTAAAGCATATTTGGGTTGACTATGACGAAGAGGCGGATGTTTTGTATTTGAGTTTTCGAAAGCCGCAGAGAGCAAAAAAAAAACAGTTGAGAGGGATGATGATATCTTGATTAGAACAGATGGTGATAAAATCGTAGGAATAACGATTTTGGATGCAAGTTCTAGATAGATAAGGTGAGTCGGAGATCAGAGAGAAAACCCAACAGGATCACATCCCAGTTAAATAAAAGCAAGGCCACATTTAACCCCACTACCATCTTCCGGAGCTACGGGACAGGCGTGGCAGGCTGGGAAAACAGATTGCACGGATTAAGTATCTCACGCAAAGGCGCGAAGGCACAAAGGGAGAAGAGTGCGAAGAGGGCGAAGAAGTGCGGGACATCCTTAAAGTAAGCAAATAACTTATTCAGCGCGAAGGTGCAAGACGGGTTAACAGCTATGGAATTGCGTAATTCTGAGCGGGAACGTTTGGGATGGATGATTCCATTTAGGATGAATAAAAAATTATAAGGGAAAAGGATAAAAAGGTAAAAGGGACAGCGTCTGGAACATCTTTCATGAACCAGAATAGACATTATACTCTGTAAAACAAATGGTTAACAATATTATTTGGTGTTGAGTATCCGATAGACTCATCAGAGTTTTTTAACATATCAGTTAATCTGGCTAATATTACCAATGGAAACAATAAGGTGTTGAAATAAGAGCTTTTCGATACTTTCAAATCTGAATAATTTATTGTTTCATTAAGCGTATTTTTAGAATATCTCCAAAAATGGTGAAGCATTTTATCATGAGCACCATAAAGCCAGGAATACGCAGAGACAGTAATGATTAACGTCCCAGCCGGTTTAAGTAAGCTCGCTATTTTCATCAAAGCTTTTTTTTCATCCTGAATGTGCTCCAATACATCAAACACACATATCAAATCAAATGAGTGTAACCAAAATAAAACAATGCCATCTTGATGATGGTTCCCTATTATGTGATACAATTCGTTTTCAAATAACGTAGGGGCAACGCCTGTGGTTGCCCTTCCGCCCTGTGG
>JABZFQ010000070.1 GCA_014237365.1 Desulfobacteraceae bacterium
ATGGATTACCCCATTAATTCGCGATGAACCGAAAAAAATGAAGCGAGCCTGTAGTACCTGTGGCTGTAACATGCTAATAAAATTGATCTTTTTTTTAAAGTGCGAAACTAAGGCTAAGGAACGTGGACGAAATAACTTCCCCAAGTAGGCGCACAGATTTGGGTCGAATTTGTTTGATCTCAGATCACAAAAGTTGAAGGAATAGCGAGCTATTTCAATATTTTTGGGGTTTGAGATCGAACAAAGGCGGCCTGAAGCTGTGATGCATAGTTGGGGAAGTTATTTCGTCCACGTTCCTAACCTTAAATCCTTGCTATATTTTTTCAAAGATTTCTCAAAATTCGGAGAATATTTAATCTTCATGAGGGCTGCTCTCAATATCGTTGAAGAGCTGATTAACGCTTCCAGCGCTTTTTATATTTCTAGATTTATAATCTTCAGTTGCCTGTTTTTCAGCTACTTGCCATGTACGATCATAATAGCGTGCTTCATTTGGAAAAAATTCCTTATTAAAAACTATGACGACTTCTATTTCTTCATCAAAAGGCACTTCTTCCAAAGGCCATATTTTTCCTTTTCTATAGATACCTTTTATTGCTGTCTGGGCCATATTAGTACCTCATTCCTTATTTGATAAAATCAAGCAATCCTTGATCGCTGTCAATAATTTTTTCCCCTGGATCACTCACCTTTAAGCGAACACGGACACATTTCAAAAAAATGGGAACTTTTTGAGTTGTTACCATAACCTACTGATATCATTAGAAGCTATATTTTTTAAGGGAATAATTCACTGTCAATAAAAACAATAAATAGGTTATCAATATTACCCACTTTTTTGGAATGTGCCCGGAGTTCATGGACCTTCTGACGTAAGACGTAATGGGGGGGACGTTAAATGAAGGGGGGCATTATCTAAAGTTTATTTCTCCAATCCCCTTTTTCTCCGTGTCAAAATTTATCCCGCAGAGGATAATCTTCTTGCCTCTTCCACGCCAGTTATCAATATAACCTTTTTCTTTTATTTGCTTTATTGCTTTATCAGCGTTCTGATTACACTTGAATTCTATGATATAGACCTTGTTTTTGAACTCTATTGCCATATCAAGCCTGCCCAGCGCTGTCAGCAGCTCGCTTTTGGCATTATAACCGATAAGTGACAGGCTCAAATAGATTATGGTATGAAAGTATGCTTCGTTGGGCTTGTTTTTTTCGCCATAAAGCGGATAAGGTATGGAGGCAAATATTGAATCAATATAGATTTTTATCCCTTCGAAATCTTCCTGTTTAAGTGCCTTTCCTAATTTTCCGGCAAGATAAAACGTGTCAGGTGTGGTCTCAAAAAGATATTGCATCAATATTTCTGAAAAGCTCTTTTTTACTTCCTGGTTTGGATAAGCAAGAAAAATTATATCATCTTCTATTGCTTTGATTGTCAGATAACCGCTTTGAAACAGGAGAGGCTCTATCCTGATATTTTTTATGTCAAACGCATCAAGGAGGTTTTCTGTTATCTTTATATCCTCAAGTTTTGGTATATAGTAATCCATCTGCCTTAAAAGATTTACCAGAAATGTCGGAGTTGCGGTCTTAAACCAGTAGTTTTTGAATTCTCCTTCTTTGAGACAGTACATAAGAGAAATAGGAGAATATACTTTTTTGTCGCTTTCAAGGCTGAATCTGTAGCCATTGTACCAGTATCTTATCATCTCCATGCATTGCTTACGATCAAACCCCTTTCCCCCGCAAAATATTTCAAGATAATCATCAAAATATTTTTCGATCTCCTCTTCCGTATAGCCCAGAAAATCCGCATATTCCCTGTTCATCGTTATATCTATCAGGTTATTCCACTCGGAAAATATCGACACCTTTGCAAATCTTGAAACACCTGTCACAAAGGTGAAATTAACGACATTAACTACCTCCTGACCCTTTAATACCCCAAAAAAGTTTCTTAATATATCCCTGTTCTCTTCGGCTATCTTTAGTCTTTCTTCATTAAGCCCAAGATGGTCTATTATCGGTTTGTCGTATTCGTCAATAAGGATTGTTATTTTTTTATTGTACTTGCTGTAAAGATTAAGTAAGAGCTCCTTAAAAATCAGGGCAACATCCTTGGGCTTGGAAGCTTTTATATCGTTATCCTCAAGATATTTATTCACAACAAAAAATAAATTGCTCTCTAATTTTTCAGGCGAAGAGGAAGGTATTTCGTTAAAATCAAACACAACCACCGGGTATTTTTCGAATTCCCACTTGTCATATATCCAGAGTCCATTAAAGAGTTTCCTGTTACCTTTAAACAGCTCATGCAGTATAGATACAGTTAAGGACTTCCCAAATCTCCTTGGCCTTGAAAAAAAATAGGCTGTTCCTTCTTCAATCATTCTGTACAGCCATCTTGTTTTATCAATATAGATATAGCCTTCTTCCCTGAGTCTTCTGAAAGATGATGTGTCAAGGGAAAGCTTGTCGGGTTTCTTCTTAATCATGGGTTTTGAGTTGCTGGAATATTCCTTTTGTGAGGATGTTCTTACTATTTTTGTGATGTTGACTATTGAGTCCACGTTCCTAAGGAACGTGGACGAAATAACTTCCCCAAGTAGGCGCACAGATTTGGGTCGAATTTGTTTGATCTCAGATCACAAAAGTTGAAGGAATAGCGAGCTATTTCAATATTTTTGGGATTTGAGATCAAATAAAGGCGGC
>JABZFQ010000069.1 GCA_014237365.1 Desulfobacteraceae bacterium
GTCCAACCGTCCGGCCGATTTCAACTCTGTTTCTCTATACGTGTAGATATGCTTATACATGTCCTCTATAGCTTTATATTCTATAATCCCTTGGACGCTTGGACGGATAGGTAATAATAAAGGGTGTTGTATGTGTTTTTTTGTCGTCCAGGCGTTTTCTTCTCCCTTGGACGCCTGGTCTTTTTTCCCCTCCACTATAAGTGAAATATCGATGCATACTCGTTTTCGTGTGGCCCCCGTTGATACCCTCGCAATTTCACACAAGCTTTGTTTATGTACTTGTGTCCAGAAAGGATTATTATGTAGTTTTTTTAATCCATTTTCTGCACACCATTGAACATATCCCCAATATATAACGTCTTTTGGTGTGTCATTTACACTTGTTGCAGTCCGCTCATTAAAGAATCTGGCCACTGGATTACTTTTATCTAAATATCTTTTTTCATTTGAGTTTGTCGTCTCCAAATAACAATATTCTCCATGTTCCAACAGGGCCCGTAATCCAATCATACAAAAATTAAAGAATCCTGATTTTTCAGATACCGTTGTAATTTTATTAAGAATATCTTTATCATCACCCACCCCATCAAAAACATTTGGGAATGTCACTTGTAAAAAACGCCTAAAATATGCAGTTTCATCTTCCTCTACATAAGGCAATTTATTACATGCAAAAATATGAGTACAAATATTGTCAAACATAATTTTGTCTTTCCCCTTCCCTTGTCCGGTCAGTCTTGTTTCAGTGACCACGGTTTTAAAAATAGATGTGTCCACAATATCATTTGCAGATAAATCAGGGTGCGCATTCACCAGTTTTCCTGATAGCTGCATAGTAGAAAAACGATCTTTAGATATCTCTTCAAGAGATTCTCCACTTATATGTGAATCCCCAACCATTGATGAAATTAATTTTATTAATGTGGATTTTCCATTTCTCGCTGACCCATCAATTAACAAAGCCTTTTGCTGCGCCACATCTTGTATTAGACAATATCCGATAAACTGGATCACAAGTGGCACATCAAGCGGGTCCATCAATTCATATAAAAATTTAGTAATTGCCGGACATTTTGCACTGGGATCATACATAGTATTAATCTGTATAGTTGATTTATATTTTTGATTGTGTGGTAATAATTTATCATTAAGTACATCATACATCCCGTTTTTCATATTAATTATAAATGGTGCACAGTTTATATCGTCACGGTCTATGCGGGTTTTATGCATAACATAGCTAACCCCTTCATTTACGTTTTTATTGCTTGTCTTGTGCATTAATATCTCATTTGCAATTGCTTTTGTGTCACCTGCTTTTACATCAAGACAATACACCCCGTCTTTGTATATGTACAACTCCCCATTATCTCTCAAAGTCATATACTCATCACGGAGTAACAATTTATCCCCCAGTCGTTGTGGTATGATTGCGCCCTTGAGGCTACACATCTCAGTCACATCATTCATCCCACATACTTCCGTTTTACCAACGTCTTTTTTGTGTTCTTTGGGATATTCCACTTTTTTTTCAACATTTTGAGGAATTGTTTTATTTTTATATCCTGGTTCGAACTTTTCCCGGACGTCTATCCAAGCCATATCACTGCAGGAATTATGATGACATTTAAAACCCAATCTCCCATTATCTTCTTGTATTATTACAGCTTCTTTATTTCCGCTGTGATCTGAATTTATAGGGCACGTTTCCAGCACATAGACGGTTCTATTACGTTCTTTTTTTGTTCGGATTACATTAATATTATATTTATCCATCCATTTTTTTATATCAAACACACCAGTATTAGATACTGGTTGTGTGATTTTTGGTTTATCAGTTTTTTTTACAGCATCAACATAATTAATATATAATCCTGCAATTTCTTTTAATGTGGTTGTTGGCACAACCTCAACATTGTCAGGCACATCTAATAATTTAGATCGCCTGTGCCGGATACCTTGATCATGAATTTCATCACCTTTTTTCGTGATTGTGCCGTATACTTTCCAGATACGATTTGCATCCGCAAAGCCCTGTATATCAATTCCATCTTTATCAGGATAATTAAGGGCAGTGACTACAGCTTTTTGGACATTATTGATGAGCTCCTTGGCTTCTGGTGTATTGGGTTCATTAATTCGATATAAAAGATGTGCGCCATTCCCCGAATCTGCTATAATTGGTGCAGGAAATCCTTTTTCTTTCAACCACTCTTTTACTTCATGGGCTTTTTCAATGCTTTTTTCATGCATTTCATCATTAGATGATGTGCCGGTGGGTCGGACAGGATCAATATCAAAAGGTAGGTATTTTCTATATATTATTTGCTCTCCATTAGTGGTCGAATCTGCTCCCTGAGTCATTCGATTATTAGACCGAGCAAGTAATATTTTCTGCACTGGATTTACAGTACAATAAATTGCCGGGATTCCTGGTAGTCCATCTATTTTTGAAATATCTTCTGCGCATTTTGAAAAATGCGCATAATCATAATATCCCGAATCTGTAGTTTTTGACTTGCCCTTTTTTCGGATGATTCTTATTTCAATTACATCTTTTTGATTATAGAGAGTATGGAGTGTGTTTAAGATTTCATTCGACGACATACTATCACCGCTTCTTAACGATACATATTCTAAAACACCTACTAGGAAAATGTGCTGAATCTTCAGAATGGATACATTCAATGTCTTTAAATTGACATTTCATATGTTTTATATCCCGCCTGCCAGCGGGGTACATCCAACTTATCCAATTATCCCACCCCCTGACCCCATCTCATTCTTCATCAGCTCGCTTATTGCAGTTGATCGTTTCACAAGACCGATATGTTCATCAAATCTTTCCAATAGTTTCTCATCGATATAGATAGTTGTTCTTAGTGCCATGATAACATACATATATGTTTTATTGATATATATAACTACCTAACAAAACAATAAACTATTCCATATATTCATCTATCAATTCTTGCAGGACGTCATCATATGTCTGTCCCATTTTCCCAATTCTTTTAAGTTTCTCTACCGTACTTTTTTGTAATTGGATCGTTGTAATATCATTCATCATTTTTACCTCCAAAAAGATTGAATCCAAGACTATTTTTGTCGTCGGTGATTTGACTGATAACACCACGCTTCTCCTCGACCATTGCAGCCATTGTAACATCTATTGTATTTTTCGCTAACAAATAATGTATCCCTACGGCATTTTTCTGGCCGATCCTGTGACACCTGTCTTCACATTGCTCCAAGTCTCCCGGTGTCCAAGGGAGCTCCAGGAATGCCACGTTTGACGCAGCAGTAAGAGTCAGGCCAACTCCCGCAGCTTTGATGTTCCCAACAAACAGTTTAACCTGATCGTCTGTCTGGAATTTGTCAACTGCTTCTTGTCTTTTTTCAGTAGATACACTACCATCAATCTTTACAGCGCACTCTCCGAACTCTTCCATCAGAGCACTAATGATTTTCTTGTGTGTTGCAAAGACTACAAGTTTTTCTACACCCTCTAAAAACGTCTTAATCCATGCAAGGGACTGTTTTAGTTTACCTTTGACTGCAATTTGTCTGAGATACTCAATCCGGGCCAGATGTTCTACGCTTGATACCCGCTTGGAAGGCTTAAGACCTTCCTGCTCTGCTAGCCACTCTTGTAAGTTCCTCTCTGCGGTTTGATACTCTTTTTTGTTGTCGATAGGAATGAAGATACTACTTCGTTGCTTTTCAGGTAGTTCAGTTAGGACCTGATCCTTGGTCCTGCGGATCATGATAGTTTTCAGGGATTGTGCCAGTTCTTCCAAGTTAGACGCCCCGGAAAAATCCCAACCCCATCTATTTTTTTTGGCATCGCAATATCTCTGATGCCATTGGAAAAAATTACTATCCGGATATTTATACGGATCGATTATCCGGAGTTGATTCCATAACTCTGTCGGCCTGTTCAAAACCGGTGTGCCGGTCAAGAGTATCTTATGCGGGACCACCTCTGCTAACTCTACAGCGGCTTTTGCCCTCAAACTCTTAGAATTTTTTATACTGTGGCTTTCATCAAATATTAATATTTGCGGTAGATATTCTTTCAACGTTGGCACCCACTTCTTAAGGATATCGTAGTTGATTATTACGATATCTCCTGTAAGCGGCTTTGGTTTCCCTCCCTTGACTACCTGAATGGTATCATCAGTCTCCAACCACATCTCTGCTTCCCTTTCCCAGTTCAGTTTCAGGGATGCAGGACAGACGATTACTGCAGGTCTTTGATTCGGATGTGCTGCGATGTATGACAGGCCTTGAATTGTCTTCCCAAGCCCCATTTGGTCGGCTATCAATGCATTTCCACCAGTGGCCTCGAGGAATTCCAATCCAGCTTTTTGGAATGGAAACATTTCTTTCCCATTGCCGAAATGCTCTAAGTTGAAGTCGCTGACAACCCGCTCGGATTTCTCTGATGTTTTCTGTACATCTACAAGTCTTTTCTTGAATGTCTCTGACTGCTCACCGTCGGGGAATGCATCTGC
>JABZFQ010000318.1 GCA_014237365.1 Desulfobacteraceae bacterium
CTGAACCCCTGAACCTCTGAACCGTTATACAACAATATTAACCAGCTTTTTCCTTACAACTATAATTTTTCTAACAGGCTTACCTTTTATAAATTTTTTAACCCGTTCATCTGAAAGCGCCATTTCTTTTAAGGTATTATCATCTATGTCAGCATCTACATTAAACCTGCTTCTGAGTTTGCCGTTAACCTGGGCAACAATTAAAAGGTCCTCTTTAAACAGAGCTTCCTTATTGTATTCAGGCCAAGAAGCTAAAAGTATACTGGACTCATTTCCCAGTTCTTCCCAGAGTTCTTCGGCAAAATGAGGCACTATCGGAGCTAAAAGGAGCACAACGGACTCAAGGGCATGCCTGACAACGGAGTTTCTTTTATGACCGTTTTTTTTAAGATCAATGCCCGACATAGCATTAACAAGTTCCATAACAGCGCTTATTGCTGTATTAAAATGAAAGCTATCTTCAATATCTCTGGTAACCTTTTTTATTGTATAATGTGTTTTTCTATATAAATCACGCAATTCATAATCAAGCTTGTCAGGACTTCCATAATATGGCGAAATATCTTTTATGCTATCCATGCAGTTCCGTGCAATACGCCATACACGGTTAAGAAAACGATAGCTGCCTTCAACTCCCTGCTCACTCCATTCGAGATCACGTTGAGGAGGAGCTGCAAAAAGGCAGAAAAGTCTCGTGGTATCCGCACCATATTTATCAAGCAATATATTCGGATCTATTACATTTTTTTTTGATTTTGACATTTTTTCAATACGACCCACCACCACTCTCTTGCTGCATTTTTTACAAAAACGATCAGCACTGCCGCTGCTCCCCTCAACCTCTTCAGGAAAAAGATAGCTGTGATCAGGGCATGAAACAGTCTCCTTACAAACCATACCCTGGGTAAGCAGCCTGGTAAAAGGCTCTTTAAAACTAACCAGACCAAAATCTTTTAATACACGTGTAAAATACCTCGAATACAGAAGATGTAAAACAGCGTGTTCTACCCCTCCGATATACTGGTCTACCGGCATCCAGTATTCAACGGCCTTTTTATCAAACATGCCGGTGTTGCAATCAGGGCTGCAATATCTGGCAAAATACCAGGAAGACTCTACAAATGTGTCCATTGTATCGGTTTCTCTTTTCGCGTCATGACTTCCACATGCCGGACACCTGGTATTGGCAAAATATTCGAGTTTTGAAAGGGGTGATCCGCCGTCTTCCAGAAGATTAGCATCTTCCGGAAGTATTACGGGAAGGTCTTCTTCAGGCACAGGAACGATTCCGCATTTGTTGCAGTGAATCATGGGAATCGGCGCGCCCCAATATCGCTGTCTGGAAATACCCCAGTCCCTTAATCTAAAACTTACAGTTCTCTTCCCGATATCATTATCTTCAAGAAAAGAAGCTATTGCATCTAAAGCTTTTTTGTTATCCATTCCATCAAATTGACCGGAATTAACCATTACTCCATCACCAATATAAGCTTCTGTCATAGCATCAGAATCAAGATCACAATCATATGGCTTTATAACAATAACTATATTGAGCCCATACTTTTTAGCAAAATCAAAATCACGCTGGTCATGTGCAGGAACAGACATAATTGCACCGGTACCATATTCCATCAAGGCAAAATTAGCTGTATAAACTGGAATTTTTTTCTTGCTCAATGGGTTTATGCAGTAGGCACCTGTAAAAACACCCACCTTTTCATAACCTTCAACAGCCTTGACCGACCTGTCCTGCATAGATATTCGTTCAATAAATTCTCTCACCTGTTTTTCCTGATTTGTTCCTTCTGAAAGCTTCAGCACAAGGGGATGTTCCGGAGCAAGGCACATGAATGTTGCTCCGAAAACCGTATCCTGCCGCGTAGTAAAAACAGATATATGTTCATTTTTATCAGGAGGATTCTCTATAGGAAAACGAATTTCCGCGCCAAAACTTTTTTTGATCCAGTTTTTTTGCATGGCAATAACTTTATCTGGCCAGTCAGGAAGATGATCGCAATAAGCCAGAAGGTCTTCAGCATAATCGGTAATTCGGAAAAACCACTGCCATAGTTTTTTTTGGCGAACAGCATTGCCACATCTCCAGCACATACCGGCCTCAACCTGCTCGTTGGCAAGAACGGTCTGGCAGGAATTACACCAGTTAACAAACGATTCCTTCCTGTAAGCCATCTTCTTTTCATACATTTTCAAGAATAACCATTGTTCCCATCTATAATATTTGTGGCTGCAAGTGGCAAATTCTCTTTCCCAGTCGTAGCTGAATCCAATACGTTTCAACTGGTGCCGCATAGTATCAATATTTTCATATGTCCATTTTGCCGGATGAGATTTGTTTGCAATGGCAGCGTTTTCCGCCGGCATACCAAATGCATCCCATCCCATTGGATGTAATACATTGAACCCCTGCATTTTTTTGTACCTGGCAATGACATCGCCTATGGTATAGTTTCTAACATGCCCCATGTGTATCTTGCCGGAAGGATAGGGAAACATTTCAAGAAGATAATACTTTTGCCTTTCCGGGTCCTCATCTACCTTAAAAAGTTTTGAATTTTCCCAGTAAATCCGCCATTTATTTTCTATTATCTTTGGATCGTATTTTTTATCCATTTTTTTATTACTACCTTTCTTCCTCAAATTTTATCATCTCATGCCATAATATAATATAAATAGCAATACTGACGAAAACCACCGATCAGAAATAGTTTGACTTGTACTTGACAATTTCATATTCAATCAAAAAATGTATACTGCTTTGATGGATTCGTCGCTTTTTCTCCTTTAAGGAACGTGGACGAAATAACTTCCCCAAGTAGGCGCACAGATTTGGGTCGAATTTGTTTGATCTCAGATCACAAAAGTTGATGGAAAAGCTTACCTATTTCAATATTTTTGGGATTTGAGATCGAACAAAGGCGGCCTGAAGCTGTGATGCATAGTTGGGGAAGTTATTTCGTCCACGTTCCTAATCTACCCTATAATTTAATAGTTTGCAGGGTGGATTAAGCGGAGCGAATCCACCAAAAACTGATTTACCAAAACGAAAAATATTTATAAACAACAAAAGTTTCCCAAATGAATCATTGTACTATAATTTTAATGAGTTAAGCTTAAGATTGAAAATTGACTATTGAAAACTGAAAATTGGTGGTACGCCTTCGGCGTGCTAAGGAACGTGGACGAAATAACTTCCCCAAGTAGGCGCACAGATTTGGGTCAGATTTGTTTGATCTCAGATCACAAAAGTTGATGGAATAGCTTACCTATTTCAATATTTTTGTGATTTGAGATCGGGCAAAGGTGGTCTGAATCTGTGATGCATAGTTGGGGAAGTTATTTCGCCCTGTTCCTCATGTTACGACAGTGCATGAAACCTGACACAAAAAGCCAGCGCTATTGTATGTCAATTCGGAATGATTTTAAAGGCTTTTTGTATAAATGAAGAACGTCTGAACTCACGCATACCACTGCGACTTGCTGTTTTCAAAAAGGAAAAAGGTTAAAAATTATATGATCAGTAAGGTTCTGATAAATGCAGTAGATCCTGAAGAATGCAGAATCGCAAAAGTAATTGACAATAAACTTGAGGAATTTCATATCGAAAGTGCCTCAAAAGAAATTACACGCGGCAACATATACAAAGCAGTAATTTCTCGCATTGAGCCTGCTCTCCAGGCTGTATTTGTTGATTATGGAGCAGAACGACATGGATTTCTTCAAAGGCATGAAATCCACAGCGATTACTTTCAGGATAATTATGCCGGAGACTCTTCCATATCAAATCTTGTTAAAAAAGGGCAGGAACTGATTGTACAAGTAGCAAAAGACCCCTTAATGAAAAAGGGAGCCATGCTTACAACATTTATATCTCTTCCTGGAAGATTTGTGGTTTTTATGCCTGGAAGTGAACAGCGGGGGATTTCACGAAAAATAGACAATGAAGATGAACGGAATCGTCTAAAAAAAATTATATCTGAGATTAATATTTCGGAAGGATTTGGGATCATTGTAAGAACTGCTGGAATAGATTGTACAAAAACAAAGCTTTCTAAAGATTTGAATTATCTTTTCAGGCTCTGGAAAAATATTAAAAGTCAGATAATGAAGGAAAACGCTCCAGCGCTTCTCTTTAAAGAACGAAATCTTGTTTTAAGATCCATAAGGGACTATTTTACTACAGATATTAATGAAATTCTTATTGACAACACCTCAGTTTACCATGAAGTTAAAGATTTTATTAAAATCATATCTCCTAAACATACCCAAATTGTTAAGTTACATAAAGGTGAAAAACCTATATTTACAAAATTCCAGCTTGAAGACCAGATCGCTTCTATATATAAAAACAGAGTTAACCTGAAATCAGGTGGATCAATTGTAATAGAACAAACCGAAGCTTTAGTCGCCATAGATGTTAATTCAGGCAAAGCAACCCAAAAAAAATCTATCGAAGAAACTGCCTTACAGACCAACATTGAAGCAGCCGAAGAAATTGCCCGTCAACTGCGCCTGCGAGATCTGGGCGGTCTTGTTGTATTAGATTTCATTGACATGAGAGACCAAAAGCACAAATCAAAAGTAGAAGCAACGTTGAAAAACCATTTAAAGAGAGATAAGGCAAAAACAAAAGTCGGAAAAATTTCTAAATTTGGGTTAATAGAAATGTCGAGGCAGCGCATCAGGCCATCTATTGGATACAGCGGTTTTGAAGCTTGCAGATATTGCCATGGAAAAGGCATGACTCCATCTCCTGAAACCTTGGCTCTTGCTTTCTTGAGAAAACTTAGCATCGAAACTCTAAAACAAGAAATTTCCAAAGTAACAGGCATAGTCCCTGTTGAGGTAGCTGATTATCTTCTGAATAATAAAAGAAAAGAAATAATTGATCTTGAATTAAGGCGTAATCTTTCAATATCAATAAAAGGCGATAGCACCTTGTTCCTTGGAGACAGCAAGCTCATCAGTACAAAATAAAAACACGTGTAACGGTTCACGGTTGATCAAAACATAAAAGTGTTAACTGTAAAACCGACAACCGATTTTATTTCTTAGGAACGTGGACGAAATAACTTCCCCAAGTAGGCGCATAGATTTGGGTCGAATTTGTTTGATCTCAGATCACAAAAGTTGATGGAATAGCTTACCTATTTCAATATTTTTGGGATTTGAGCCTGGATTTGAGAGTTGGCAAAGGCGGCCTGAAGCTGTGATGCATAGTTGTGGAAGTTGTTTCGTTCACGTTTCTTATTGTATCAGGAGAAAAAAATTATGAATAAAATTGTCGTTATTATCACAATTTGTGTTATTTTTGCTGTGTTAGCTGTAGCAGGTTTATTTTTGTTGCAGAAGAAAGTCACAGTTCCTGTTGAAAAAAAAATGTCGGAAAAAGTTCATGTTCCTATAAAATCCCAGTCTGTAATAGACTACAATAAACTGGAGCAAGATAAAGAGATTCAAAAACTTACTAAAGAGCTTAAAATAAAATATGGGGTAGAAAAAAGTGTTGATATTATTGTAAAATCTGATGAATCACTTAAAATAGGTGATTCGATAGTTCCCATGCAGGAAATTCTGGACAAGATACGTATTAAAAGCGGTGATATTGTTGAAAAGGACATAGAGGGAGTAATCTTGCAGGATGACAAGATAAGAGCATTCGGAATATATGTGGTCAAACCTGAAGACAACATCTGGAATATACACTTTAAGTTTTTAAAGGATTACTTTGATCACAAGGGTATTGCCCTTGCTTCACTCGCAGACGAGCCGGATAAAAAGGGTTTCAGTTCAGGAATCGGCAAAATTTTAAAATTTTCCGAAAAAATTGTTACTATTTACAACATCAAAGAACGCAAAATAGCTGTGGATCTTAATCTGATATATCCATTAAGCAAAGTTGTTATTTATAATATGGACCGGATTTTTGCTTTTTTAGACCGGATTGATTATAATAATGCAAACCGCATCCAGTTTGACGGAGAAACTCTTTGGATAGATATTGATCAGTAATGAGAAGTCAGGGGGTACAGAGATTAGAGATTAGGGACTATGAAATAGGGGGTTAGGGAGCAGGGGACTGCGGAAGCACATAAATTGCAATTGGAGCATAGCAATAGATGATAAAACGATATACAAGAAGTATTATGGGCGATATCTGGACTGATGAAAACAAGTATAACACATGGCTGAAAGTTGAAATTTTAGCCTGTGAAGCCATGTCGCAAAACAAAATGATTCCAGAAAAAGCTTTTAAAAACATAAAGAAAAAAGTTGGTTTTTCCGTTAAAAGAATAGAAGAAATAGAAGCTGAGACCAAACATGATGTAATAGCCTTTCTGACAAATGTTGCTGAACATGTCGGGCCTGACTCAAGATATATTCACATGGGGCTGACATCTTCAGACATTCTTGATACAAGCATGGCATATCTTCTCAAAAAATCCGGGGAAATTATCATAAAAGACTGCCAAAACCTGTTAAATATAATTAAGAAAAGAGCCTTTGAGCACAAGGATACCGTCATGGTCGGAAGATCGCACGGAATTCATGCAGAACCTATTACCTTTGGGCTGAAATTGGCAGTCTGGTATGATGAAATGCAGCGCAACAGAAAAAGATTTGAGCACGCTGTCGAAAACATCAGTTTCGGTCAATTTTCAGGAGCAGTCGGTACTTTTGCCAATATTCCACCTGAAATTGAAGAATATGTTTGCAAAAAACTGGATCTCAAACCAGCCCCTGCTTCAACGCAAATCATACAACGAGACAGACATGCCGAATATTTTACAGCGTTAGCTATCATGGCATCATCAATCGAAAAGATGTCTATTGAAATCAGGCATCTTCAAAGAACAGAAGTTCTTGAGGCAGAAGAGTATTTTTCAAAAGGGCAGAAAGGTTCTTCAGCTATGCCTCACAAGAGGAATCCAATAGGATCCGAAAACCTTTGCGGTCTCGCACGGATCATCAGGTCTAATGCTATGGCTGCTTTGGAGAACATCCCTCTCTGGCATGAAAGGGATATAAGCCATTCATCTGTTGAGAGAATAATTGCCCCCGACAGTACAATACTTATTGATTACATGCTAAACAGGCTAAAAGATTTGATTAACAATCTTGTTGTATATCCCAAAAGAATGAAAGAAAATCTTAATATGCTGAATGGTCTTATTTTTTCTCAACAGATGCTTCTATCTCTTGCCGCATCAGGAGTAACCCGTGAAGACGCATATAAAATGGTTCAGAAGCAGGCAATGCGTGCATGGAAAGAAAAAAAGTCTTTTAAGGAGCTGATAAAGGGAGATAAAAACATATGCGCTCATCTAAACAAGAAAAAAATTGAAGAAATATTTGACGTTAACTATCATTTAAAGTATATCAACATAATTTTTGACCGTGTCTTTGAAACCTAACTATTACATTTTTATATTAAAAAGTATTTTGCTGATGGTTATTTTTGCGGTATGTCAGGGATGTCAGATCGTTTCATCAGTGAAACAAATTGAAGCATCATCCGATCCATACCAGGGAAGCACATACAAAGCAGTGCTAATGAAATGGACGAGTGAAGCTCGCATATATAGAGGCCTTGATCTTGAGCTAATAACTTCAGCTACCTTCAAATCACCTGAATTCAGAGAGGCATATGTAAATGAGTATGTCAGAACTTACAAGCTTAGCAGGAAAGAAAAGGAAAAACTTATAAAAGATCAAAAACAAGCATCTTTAATATACAATGATTTTATAATGTCTGCATACATACCGGATAAAAAATGGAATGATTTTAATAAAAAAGATTCTATATGGAAAATATATCTTAACACAGGAAATGCAAAAAAGGTAAAACCGCTTGAGATAAGAAAAATTAAAAAGATTGATGCAGTACTTACTCACTTTTTCCCATATATTAACACCTGGGAATCAATTTATATCGTTAGATTCCCTGTAAAGTTGCCGGGAACCGACAAAAATATAATTGATGATACCTGCTCAAGTATAAAAATTGTAATTACAAGTGTACTTGGTACTGCTGAAATAGGCTGGAATAATTGATATATATCAATAGGTTCAGATATCGTAAAATAGTTGAAAGAGGAAATGGTTGTCAATATATTATCATATTCTACGGTATATGAGAAAATGAGCCTAATCTATTTATCAGGGATAACAGCATTTCTAGCTGCAATAGTAGCTTGGACAGGCTATCAGCAACACAAATTATCAAAAGATAAATTTAAGTTGGATTTATTTGAGAAAAGATTTGCCGTTTATAAAGGGATTCGCCGGTTTTTATCCCATACTTTGCAAAATGGTTTGCCGAGTAAAGACACTTTGATGGAATTAGCTATAACCACTCAAGACGCAGCATTTTTATTCGGCCCTAAAGTTTCAAACTACATTGAGTCTATACGCACCAGAGCATTGATGATGAAAACAGTGCATGAAAAATATAAAGATTTAAGTCCATGTGATGAAAAAAGCCGACTTATTGATAAAGAGCAAAAAATATTTGAAGATTTAAGCAACGATCTTCTTACATTAAATCATGTATTTATGCCGTATTTGAAATTTTCTAAGTGGAAATGATCGTAGAACCTGTAAGTTCACTCTGACCGCAAAGGTCGGCTTGCTTTTCCCATGCAATATTTCGTGATGAACTCACATCTGCAAAGTCTTTCTTCCCTTGCGGCATGTGACTATGATGTTAGGTGAAAGAGAATACAAATGCCTGTAATAAGCAGATTTCTTGGAATCATCATAGCAATGTATTGGGATGATCATTCTCCACCACATTTTCATGCAAAATACGCAGAATATGAAATTACAGTTAATATTCTGACTGGTGTGGTAGAGGGAAAATTTCCAAAGCGAGCGTTACGGCATGTACTCGAATGGTATGAGCTACATAAAGATGAGTTAATTAAAAATTGGAAGCTATGTCAAGAAGATGAAGCCCCAAATACAATAGAACCGTTGGAGTAATAATCATGTTTCTTCATGTTAAAAATGCCAAGTATCTAGAAGATTACAAAGTAGAGGTATCATTTAATAATGGTCGAAAAGGTGTGGCTAATCTAATAGATGCCTTGAAGGGCCCAATGTTTAAACCATTAAAAAATAAGGCAGTATTTTCAAATCTAAAACTTGATGAAGAACTGGAAACTATTGTTTGGCCAAATGGTGTAGATTTAGCTCCTGAGTATATCTATTTTCAAGCTTTTAAGAACGAGCCAGAGTTACAATCACAATTTAAACAATGGGGTTATATCCCTTACACCACTTAACTATTTAACTACAAACATGGAGGTTAATCTTGATTAGTATAGCATATGCAATGGGACAGGGCGGAGCAGCAGGTGGCGGACAACCAGGCGGGTTTACAGCATTTATTCCCCTGATTATCATGTTCGTCATATTCTATTTTCTGCTCATCCGGCCCCAACAGAAAAAAAGTAAACAACATCGTGAAATGATAAGTACTCTTAAAAAAGGTGACCGCGTAGTAACAAGCGGTGGTATTTATGGAAGAATTACCAATACAGATGATACTACAGTAACAGTGGAAATAGCAGATAAAGTACGAATAAAAATAAATCGCGGGAATATAGCTACACTAAATCAACCTTCCCCGCCTCAGCCATCTGTTGAAAACAAAGCTGGTTAATACAAAATCAAGGCCAAATTTGTTAAATAGTAAGGAACGTGAACGAATTAACTTCCCCAAGCGGGCGCACAGATTTGGGTCGAATTTGTTCGATCTCAGATCACAAAAATTGAAGGAATAGCGAGCTATTTCAAGATGTTTATGATCTGAGATTGGACAAAGGCGGCCTGAAGCTGTGATGCATAGTTGGTGAAGTTATTTCGTCCACGTTCCTAAGTAACGGTTCACGGTTTACGGTTCACGGTTGATTGCCTTAATTTTTTCATTGTTTTCTAACCTTGAGAAGCGTGGAACCGTGAACGGTTAAAATAGTAAATATTCTTAATCCTATTAGCTTCCTATTGAAGGGAATATCCAATTGAAGAATTTTTCATGGCGAGTAATTATAGTCCTTGCGGTTATTATAACTGCAATCGTTTATATTCTTCCTACAATAAATCAAGGCTGGTGGCCACATAAGAAGATAAATCTTGGTTTGGATCTTCAGGGAGGAATGCACCTTGTACTTGAAGTTGATACTGAAAAATCAGTTGAAAGTACAATAGAACGTATGACTTATGAACTCCGCAGTCTTTTAAAGAAAGAAAATATAAGGTACGTCGGAATAGACAGAATAGAAGACACCAAAATATCGCTCAAAATACGTGGTAACAACAATATCCTGAGTTTTAACAAACTACTGGATAATGCACTGAAGGAGTTGCGGGTTCTTTCAGAATCGACTGATGATGAAATACTTACCATGATATTGAATTTACCGGAAGATGAAACTCGTCATATAAAAAAACTGGCGGCTGAACAGGCACTTGAAACAATAAGAAATCGTATTGATCAGTTCGGCGTAAATGAGCCTGATATACGTCGCCAGGGTGAAAAACGAATTCTTATCCAACTTCCTGGCATCAAAGACACACAAAGAGCAAAGGAGTTAATTGGTAAAACAGCTCTTCTGGAATTTAAACTACTGGATGAAACCCATGACCTGAATGCCGCCTTAAAAGGGAACATACCGGCTGGCAGCGAACTTCTTTATCAGGACAATGAGGGCACAGCAACAGAACGTGCCATAAGGAGTCCCTATCTTGTAAAAAAACGAACTCTTCTAACTGGTGAATACCTGACGGATGCAAGGGTTCAAATAGACTCCCAGTTCAATGAGCCATATATTTCCATTACTTTCGATAAAAAGGGGGCAAGGATTTTCGAAAGAATAACAGAAGAAAATGTTAAAAAACGACTCGCAATAGTCTTGGATAATAAAGTCTATTCCGCACCTGTTATTCAAGAAAAAATTACCGGCGGCGAAGCACGCATTACAGGCAATTTTACGACAGAAGAAGCGCATGACCTTGCAATTGTTCTTCGGGCTGGTGCCCTGCCTGCTCCGGTTGAAATTATTGAGGAACGAACCGTTGGCCCCTCTCTTGGAGCTGATTCAATAAGACAGGGACTTATCTCCATGTACGTTGGGGGCATACTCGTTATTCTGTTTATGTTTGTATATTATAAGGTTTCAGGTCTTATCGCAAACATTGCGCTTATCCTTAATATTGTTCTGATTGCCGGAGGACTTGCAGGATTTCAGGCCACCTTAACTCTTCCAGGTATTGCAGGAATCATATTAACTATAGGGATGGCTGTTGATGCCAATGTTCTGATATTTGAACGTATCAGAGAAGAAATGAATCTGGGCAAGTCTCAGAGAGCTGCCGTAAATACAGGCTATAGTAAGGCCACCCTTACCATTCTTGATGCAAACGTAACAACTCTTATCGCAGCTCTTGTCCTGTTTCAGTTTGGAACCGGGCCGGTAAAGGGTTTTGCCGTAACATTGAGTCTTGGCGTATTGGCGAGCCTGTTTACAGCGCTTATCCTTACCCGGCTTATTTTTGATTATCTCCTGATTAACAGAAAAATTAAAAGCTTGAGTATATAAATAAAAAATCAATAACGTAGGGGCAGGCCCCTGTGCCTGCCCTGACAACATGCAACCGGAGAAGGGCAACCACAGGGGGTTTGCCCCTACGTTATACCTCGAAAGGTCATAAAAATATGCGGTTTATAAAATCCGATATAAATTTGAATTTTATAGGAAAAAGCAAGTTGGCGTTCTACATATCCGCAATAATGATTCTTGTCAGCTTTATTTCTCTGATACACCACAAAGGCCCAAAATATGGAATCGACTTTGCCGGCGGTACATTAATACAGTTAAAGCTCTTCGCTCCTGCAAGCATTAATGTAATCAAATCCGGGCTTGATACCATTGATCTTGGCAAATCGTCTGTTCAACAATTTGGAAACAAAGAAGAAAATGAATATCTTGTCAGAACTGATATATCGGTTATGACTTCTCAAGGACTTGCCGGCAAGGTAAAAAATGCCTTGGAAGCCGCTACAGGAAACGAGTTGGAAATCCGGCGCATTGAGATGGTGGGACCTCAAGTGGGTAAAGATCTGCGCGAAAAAGCGCTGTTCGCCATGTTCTATGCTCTGCTTTTTATTACAATATATATTTCCGGTCGTTTTGAATTTAAATGGATTTTAAGTGGAGTCATGGCCGCAACACTTATGAGCGGTGTCTATTTTCTCTCTTTTATTAACTTCAGCATACCCATCCTGATTACAGCCGCAGTCGTCCTGACTCTTATACTCTTCTGGTTACTCAATCTGAAATATGCAATGGGTGCTATTGTAGCTCTAATCCATGATGTTATGATTACCGTAGGTATCTTCTCTGTTTTTGATAAAGAATTCACCTTGCCCATTATTGCCGCACTTTTAACTATTATAGGTTATTCTTTAAACGATACAATAATTGTTTTTGACCGCATACGGGAAAATTTGAAAAAATACCGGAAACACCCTTTGGATTTCGTTATTAATAAAAGCCTTAATGAAACTCTAAGTCGTACTATATTGACCTCTTTAACAACTCTTGCGGTTGTTATTGCGCTGTTTGTAATGGGGGGCGGCATCGTCCACGACTTTGCATTTGCAATGATAATCGGAATTCTTATTGGAACGTATTCATCAATATACGTTGCAAGCCCAATACTCCTGATATGGCGAAGGCGCTCAAAGAAAAATCAGTTATGAAAACCTTGTTTCCATGGTTTGCCCTTAAAGGTGTCTCCGGTATAGGAAATCATCTTTTTAAGCGGTTGTTAGACCGCTTCAGCTCACCGAGCCTTGTTTTTGAAGCACCACAGGAAGACCTTCTTCAGGTAAACGGCATAACGCCCCGCATAGTTGCTGCGATTAAAGTTTACAACATGCCGGAACCAGTCAAAAAAGATTTCGATCTTGTAATGAAAAAAGGCTATCAAATTGTTACAATGTCTGATCCGGTCTACCCTTCTCTGTTACTTCAAATACCGGATCCACCGCCCTTTTTATATGTTTATGGCAATCTTTGTAATTCGATAAAGAATATTGCCGTGGTGGGATCCAGAAATGCGACAAACTACGGTATTTCAATAACAAAAAGGCTGTGCGAGGAATTAGCTGTTCTTGATTTTACAATAGTAAGCGGTATGGCAGTGGGGATTGATACTGCTGCTCATACAGGTGCTTTAATTGGCAAAGGAAAAACAATAGCCGTGCTTGGAAGCGGTCTTGAAAGAGTTTATCCACATAAAAATCTGAAGCTTTTCCATAAGATTGCCGAAAAAGGCGCGGTTATTTCCGAATTTCCTCTTTTAGAGGAGCCTGAACCCTACAATTTCCCAATAAGAAACAGAATAATCAGCGGCATTTCACTTGGAACAGTTATCGTTGAAGCAAGCCAGAAAAGCGGCTCACTCATTACAGCACGCCTCGCAGCAGAGCAGGGAAGAGAAGTTTTTGCAGTACCAGGTAATATCAATTCTTTTAAAAGTATTGGAACACACAGTTTGATTAAACAGGGAGCAAAGCTGATCGAAAATACACAGGACATACTTGAAGAGCTTTCTCCTTTAATAACAGATGATAGCTTAAATAATAAAATCAAGCATGAAGATAAACCGCTTTCTTTGTCACCAGAAGAATCGCTTGTATTTACAGGCATTGGTCACTACCCTGTTCATATAGATGATCTTGCACGAAAAATATCTATGGAATCAGGAAAACTCTCAGGCATACTTCTTAAGCTTGAACTGCAGGGTATTGTTAATCAGGCACCAGGGAAGTTCTTTTCTATAGAAATAAATAATCAGTAAGGAGATATAGTGACAAAACCACTACTTGTTGTTGAATCACCAACAAAGATAAAAACTATAAAAAAGTATCTGGGCTCGCAATACAATGTTGTTGCTACAGTTGGGCACATAAAGGACCTCCCTGCAAAAGAGATTGGAATCAATATCGAAAAAGCCTTTGAGCCTAAATACATTGTTATTCCAGGAAAACAGAAAATTATAAACTCCTTAAAAAAAGCTGCGGGAGATGCAATAGATATCTATCTGGCACCTGATCCTGACCGGGAAGGAGAGGCTATTGCATGGCATACCTCAGAAGTTCTCAAGAAAAAAGGAAGAAAATTTTACAGAGTACTTATTCATGAGCTTACAAAAAAAGCGATTATTGAAGCAATTGCCGCGGCCGAAGATCTCCACAAGAAAAAATACGAAGCTCAGCAGGCACGAAGAATTCTTGACAGACTGGTTGGATACCAAACATCTCCATTACTGTGGCGCAAAATAAAAGGCGGCCTCAGTGCGGGGCGTGTACAATCAGTTGCACTGCGAATAATATGTGAAAGAGAAAGAGCTATCCAAGCCTTTGAATCGGAAGAATACTGGTCTATAACGGCTCTTCTCGAAAGCAGCATACCTCCACAATTTAAGGCAAAACTTGTAAAAAAGAATGAAAAAAAGATTAAAATTCCTGATGAAAAGGCTTCTATAGTTATCCTGAATGAACTTTCAGAAAATAAATTTATTGTAAAAAAAGTTCAAAAAAAAATTACGAAAAAAAATCCTCTTCCCCCTTTTATCACAAGTAAACTTCAACAGGAAGCAATCAGAAAGCTTAAATTCTCTGCAAAAAAAACTATGGTTGTAGCGCAGCAGCTTTATGAAGGTGTAGACATCGGAACAAGTGGAACTGAAGGGCTTATCACTTATATGCGCACCGATTCAACCAGAATTGCACAAGAAGCTGCAGAAGAAGCACTTAAGCTAATTCGAGAAAAGTTCGGTGAAAAATTTGCTCTTGATAAGCCAAGATTCTTCAAGAATAAAAAAAAGGCTCAAGACGCGCACGAGGCCATTCGGCCAACATCGGTTTTCAACACACCTGAAAAATTAGCCTCCTATCTCTCCAAAGACCAGATGTCTTTGTACCGTCTTATCTGGCAGCGTTTTATTGCGTCACAAATGCAGCAAGCTCTGATAAATAAAAATACAATCTCTATTAAATCCGGGCACTATTTGTTTACCGCCAGCGGATCATCTGTTAAATTTCCAGGCTTTATGGCTGTTTACATGTCTGTGGATGATGAAATAGAAAGCGAAAAAGAAAAAATCAATCTTCCTGAATTATCTGAAGGAGCAGAATTAAAGGTCAATAAATTAGATCCAAAACAGCACTTTACCATGCCGCCGCCAAGATTTTCAGAGGCTTCACTTGTAAAAGAGCTTGAAGAAAACGGAATCGGCCGTCCCAGCACCTATGCTTCAATATTATCTACAATCAGGGAAAAGGGATATGTTGATTTTCTAAAAGGATACTTCAAGCCAAGCGAACTTGGATTTATTGTTAATGACCTTCTTGTTAAAAGCTTCCCGAATATATTTGAAGTTGATTTTACAGCCAAAATGGAAGATGATCTTGACCGCATAGAAACTTCGGGAATAGATTCTTTAGAAATTCTCACCCGTTTCTACGGCCCCTTTAAAAAAGAACTGGACTCAGCCTCAGAAAACATGCTCAGCATGCGAGGCGTGGGCATGCCTACAGATCTTTCCTGTCCTGTATGCAACAAACAACTAAACGTAAAAGTTGGCAAAAATGGTCAATATCTTGCTTGTAGTGGATACCCGGAATGTAGGCACACTAGGAACTATATCCGAGATGAAAAAGGAAAGATTCAGCCAATTGAGATACCTGAAGATGAAATATCAGATATAGTTTGTGAAAAATGTCACAAACCGATGGTTTTAAAGCATGGTAAATATGGCAAATTCTTAGCATGCAGCGGGTATCCTGCTTGCAAAAATACTAAATCTATAAATTCAAACGGAACAAATAAAACTACAGGTGTAAAGTGTCCAGAAAAAGGTTGCGCAGGAGAGATTGTTGAAAGACGCTCAAAAAGGGGGAAAATTTTTTATAGCTGCAACCGTTATCCTGACTGTACATTTGCCCTCTGGGACAAACCTGTAGCAAAAAATTGCCCGAATTGCGGCGCTGAATTTCTGGTCGAAAAATCCACTAAAAAACAAGGCGCTTTTCTCATGTGCCATAATAAGGAATGCGGATATAAAAAACCGGCATCCTTCATAACAGCCTAATAGCTAACGGCTAATGGCTGTCATCCGTCAATGTTGAAAAAGTGTAAACTACAGAATGAAGGATGCCGTACTCTATAAGAGTAAAATTAATTTAGAGCCATGCCAATGACCAGGCCAACAGCAATTCCAAGGCCGATAAATATTGAACCAACTACGATTCCCACTGCAACATTTTTCTCTGCTAACTGTTTTGATGTATTAAATGGGGTCATCCTGTCAAACATTTTATAACCTATCATCATAAACACCAGTGTCAATAAAACTCCAACTATTGCATAACCAAGGTTCAGTAATGTAATTGAGATTTCCATTACTTTAACACCTCCTTTATTTCACCGATTTTATTAACGTAACCGATGGTTTCTTTACTGTTTTTGCCTGTAACATCAGGCAAAGTTGATTGTATGGATTTCCACATGTTGGGATTAAGCCCCTTATTCTTTGCTATTTTTTGGGCTTTAATAATATTTCCCTTGCCGGCATTGTAGGACCCAAACATGAAATTTATCCGATCCATATGTGAACGTTTTGCCTTCCATAAATTCCATATCATTCTGTTGTAATAAATACCCGCTGCGATATTCCAGCGGGGCTGTTTTTTTGTGCCCTTAATGCCTGGATTTTTCCTTGTAATTTCTTCAAATGTTCTTGGCATTATCTGCATAACACCCTCTGCTCCCACTCTTGATCTGGCATCTGCTTGCAACCTTGATTCAGCTATAGCCTGAGCCTTGAAATAATGCCAATCAAAACCAGGGCCAAAATATCTCTTTGAATATTTTGAAAAGTATTTGTCATATTTTACTACCCTGTTATATCTTTCAAAGGCGTGAACTGTTATAGGCATAAGAAACAATATCATTACCAGGGCCTTTACTATAGTCCAAAATTTTCCTTGCATTTTATCTTATCATACCTCGTTCGATTATATACCTCGAAAGGCCATAACTTGAGATTTTTCGCCGGCACTGAACACCAATAGCTATGATCGCTGCCACCTGGAGTGTGATTATACCTATAAGTCTGAAAAACTATGGCAGAAATCATAAGAAACGTAAAGAATATTCATCAAAGCCTATAGCGCTCAGCAAAACTGATACACCTTTGCTCAGATAAATTGATACACCAATTACATTTATAGTTTCAACGTTACCATGACGTTTTTATTTAACGCGGACATTCAATCAGAAAA
>JABZFQ010000111.1 GCA_014237365.1 Desulfobacteraceae bacterium
TCGTGCAAGATTGTCGTAACGAAGCAAAATAGTTGGATAATAACGTCTTTGATTTCTCAAATTTTGGCTATATCTAACTTGTTGAATTTACAAGGTGTCCCGCCTTACGTTGGTAGCCTTAAAGGGAAACCTTGTTTTAAAGAAAATTTAGAAGAGATTAAAAAAAGAGAGCATCGTTTTGGTAAAAGCTTGGTTTTCTCTAACATGCTGGAAGCAGAAACAGGCTATTTGATTGATACCTATAATGAAAAAAATATTATTGAAAATAATTTTCACTTACTAAAAGATGTTACATTAATACGGTTTAGGCCAATTCGACATTGGACAGATTCTAAAATTCGAGCTTTTGCTTTTTGTTGTGTCGTTTCGATGATTTTAATAAGAGTTATGCAATGGATGACAGGCTACCAACGTAAGGCGGGACACTCTATAAATTCAATCTCTTAGCAACTCCTTAAATTTTGCTTGATTGTGGAATTGCCATAGGGCCAAAATGGCAAAAAGTGTCCCGCTTTAAGTTGAGGATATAAAATGAGTATGACTGTCCTGAAAGATGAATTAACAGATATCCAGGAAATTATAATGGTTTATAGCCCTACAGATGCAGAACGTAAAATTACTGAAAGAAGTGCTGTTCAAGAAAAGCTTTGGAAAATCTTTGAATTGGAAAAAATAGAAAAACAATTGTCACTACACAAATAAAATTGCAATCAACTTTATTTTCAATAGGTTATGATTAGAAAAATGGCCTATGTGGAAGATTCAGGTATGTACCTTCAAACAGTAAAATCGCCAAAGATCTAGTTGAATATCAACTCATTAAACAGGGTAGCCAGCGTACAAAGATATACTATTTGCTGAAAGCTATTGAAAATGATTTTACACTTGGGGAGATGGTCTTATTAGCCGATGACCGCAACAATTTAGCACATAATGAAACCGAACCTACGCAGAAATCACTAGGAAATTGCAAAACATTGGCATTTGGGGCTGGAGAAAAATTTATGGAAATAGTTGTGTCTGATAAATAGTCTACGCATAACCTTTGTCTTCCATCAGACGCAAAAAAGCCGCACCGCCCATATAGTACAGATAATGAAATGGATAGGAATTTGACATTGTGCTGAATATTAATGCCGCAGAACAACTTAGCTTATTTGATCTCAAGTCCAGATCGCAAAGCAAAGAGATAGGACAGTTTTTTACGGAGTCCAAAACAGCCGATTATATGGCATCAATGCTCCACTCCATTGACAACGCTGAGTTGGTAAAAATTCTTGATGCTGGTGCAGGAGAAGGAATTCTTACAACATCTGCAGCTCGCCGCTGCTTAGAGATAGGAAACCGTCGAGTCCATGCAGTTCTTTTCGAGATAGACAAAGATATATTAACAGCACTCGAAGAAAACATGGATCAATTGGTTAGAATATTTATCAAAAAGAGCGGAAAATTCTCATATGAAATTCTAAATGAGGATTTTGTTTTGTCGAGGCCAGATAAACACGAACGTGATTTTCATATTTCAGTAATCAATCCACCATATTTCAAGTATAACTCTAAAGACTCCGTATATAGTGGAGCAACCTCCGATCTGTTTAAAGGAAATCCCAATATTTACGCATCCTTTATGGCGGTTGTATCGTCATGCATAGTGTCAGGTGGGCAAATGGTAGCTATTGTTCCACGTAGTTTTACAAATGGCCTATATTTCAAAGGCTTCCGTAGCTATCTCCAGTCACAGATGAGCTTAGAACGAGCGCATATCTTTCGATCCAGAAACCGGCTTTTCAAAAATATGGGGGTTCTACAAGAAAATATTATTTGTAAGTTCGTAAAAAGTGGACAGCAACCAAATATAGAAATATGGTCAAGCACTTGCTCAGAAGACTTGGCGGAATCTGAGGTAGTCCGCTATCCGCAAGAACTGATTATTGATGGAAGTAATCGACATAACATTATTCGGATTCCAGAGAGTGCGACAGACAGTCATATCCTGAGGTTAGTTGAAGATTGGCCCAGCAGCTTTGAAGAAAACAATTACTATATTTCCACTGGCCCTGTGGTGGAATTTCGCACAAGAGAATTTATTACAGCAAATGCCCAAAAAAATAGCATTCCTCTGTTACGAATGCACAATGTTAAGGCGTTCCGCATAGAATGGACAGGAAAACACTGGAAGGACGCGCATTTTATTTTGAAAAAAGGACACGAGAAACACACCCGTAGTAACAAAGTTTATGTAATTCTAAAGCGGTTCAGCTCTAAAGATGAAAAGCGTCGTCTCGTCGCAGGTATCCATGATTCTAAACAATTCAAAGATCATCTGATTGGATTAGAAAATCATTTGAACTATATTGGAGTAAAAGGTGAAGATATGGATATTCCAGAAGCATTTGGGTTGGCTGCGTTGTTTAATTCTACATTCATGGATCGTTATTTCCGGTCCATATCCGGGAATACCCAAGTTAACGCTACAGAAATACGACTTTTAAAGTTGCCAATAAGAGATCAGATTATATCAATAGGAAAGGAAGTGCAGAGGGTTAAAGGCTATGAACAATCAACAGTAGATGAGATTGTCCAATCTACACTAAATATTCGGGACATATAATGAGTACAAAAAAACAGCGAGAGCAGAAGCTAAAACAGTCCAAGGAAATATTAAAAGCTCTTGGTATGCCAAAGGCACAATATAACGATAGATCAGGATGGGTATTTTTAGCTCTATCAGATATTCAACCGAAAAGTTCATGGGGTAACGCAAAATCACCTCTGCTTCCAACAGTAGATATCATGCAGTTCATCCGTGAGTACTATAGGCAGGATTACAAACCAAATAGTCGTGAAACTATCCGTAGCCAGATATTACATCAATTTGAGCAAGCCCGAATTGTAGATCGGAATCGGGATGACCCTTCTCGTCCTACAAATAGCAAAGATAATAACTATGGCTCAACCGGAACTGGTGTGACACCGAACCCCGTCAACCGGAATCAGTGTGGTCAATAAAATCAATCGGTTACACAAACCATTGTTAAGATATCAATATCTTAATGATAGTATTA
>JABZFQ010000212.1 GCA_014237365.1 Desulfobacteraceae bacterium
ACATTTTCTTTTAGAGCCTCGGTTTCAGTAACGGAAACACTCTCACGTATAGCATTTTCAACCCAAACAGCGTTTCTCCCACGCTTTTCAGCAACACTCTTCGCATGAGCAACCATATCGTTTATTACCTTTTCAGACATGGTTACTCCAATTTCTTTACCACCCGCCCCTACCGGATGTGCAGCCCCGATATTTGTTCCAGGAGCCATAGCAGCAATATCTGCCGACATGGTTATCATAACGCCTGCTGAGGCGGCTCTTGCCCCGCTTGGGGAAACATAAACAACAACCGGCACCTTGCTCCCAAGTATAGCCATTACGATTTTTCTCATAGATTCGGCAAGACCGCCAGGCGTGTCAATCTCAATAATAATGCAGGAAACATTATGTTCCGATGCCTTTTGAATTCCGCCTGTTATATAATCAACCACGCCTGGATTTATAGAACTTGATATTTTGGCTATATAAACATCATTCTGATCCGGAAAACAATTCTCAGCATTAAATGACAGAAAAAACAAAAGAGCAACAATAGAAAATTTGCATTTTATAAAACGCATTTCTTTATCAGCCTCCCATCTCATTCATTAACATTTTCATATCTTCCCAAACATCACGCTTTTTATCAGGATTTCTAAGAAGATATGCAGGATGATAGGTAGGTAACACTTTTATGCCCTTGTATTTATGAAAATTGCCTCTGAGCCTCGAAATGGGTTTTTTTGTTTTTAAGAGTGTCTGAGCTGCAAAAGTTCCAAGTGCGCAAATAAAATCAGGCTTTAATACCGCTATCTGCCTATGTAAAAAAGGTGAACAGGCAAGTATTTCGTCAGGCAAGGGATTTCTGTTCTTCGGGGGCCGGCATTTTATTATATTGCAGATATAAACCTGATCTCTTGTTAATTTTATAGCCTGAATTATCTTAGTTAAAAGCTGGCCTGCAACTCCGACAAAAGGCCTGCCCTTTTGGTCCTCCTCATATCCGGGCCCTTCACCAACAAATACAAGTTTTGCGCTATGATCGCCCTCACCAAAGATAATATTTCTACGACCGTCACAAAGCCTGCACCGGTGGCAGTCGCCCAAGTCTGTCCGGATTGATTCCAGTGTCTCCGGCAAAAAGGCTTCTTTGCTTTCCCAGCTTTTAATAATATCAAGGCTCTTTTTTGAGCAATCAAACCCCCTGCATCCTAATCCGGCTAAGAATCTAAGGTGGTTGTTGATTTCCTCTATTGCTGAATTAAAACCTTTAATATTCACTTTTTTCACTCGTTACTCGTTGTGAACTATAGATTTTCGAAGTTAGAACCATGCCTCATTAATTTAACATAGCGACAATCCGATCAAGAAGAATATTTGCAATCTCATCTTTTCCCATTTCAGGGAAAGACTCGGTTGTCCCGTCTTTATAAAAAAACGTTACCTTGTTGGTATCTGAGCCGAAACCGGATGAAGAATGGCCAACAAGATTGCCGACAATTATATCAAGATTCTTTCTAACAAGCTTATCAATTGAGTTTTTTTCAAGGTTCTCTGTTTCTGCTGCAAATCCTACAAGCAACCGGTTCTCTTTTCTCCTGCCAAACTTTTTCAGTATATCCTGATTTCTTTGCAAAGACAAAACTATTTTATCCTTTTTCTTCTTAATTTTTTGCTGAAATGCTTCAAAAGGCAGCCGACCAACAAACGCCTCAGAATTCTCAGTGTAATTGGAGCCGCGTCTTGCTAAGGAACGTTGATAGTTATTTGGTTTTTGAATCAAATTAGGTGAGGCAGTCGTTCTATCTTTTGTTTCCATGTTAATGTGATTTCATTGATAGACTTCTTTTTAGAGCTATACGATAGACCTCCATGTTTTCTCTCTTGTCGATCGCAATAATCTTGATGATATGGTCAATCTCCTCATAAATAATTCTAATTCGCTTCTTATCAGCGTACAGTTTGAAGTAACCTTCAAGGTTTATGCCTGCTTTGTTCCCCAACGGATCGCCGTACTTTGGATTCTGTTCCAGCTTGACAAGTTGTTTCAAAATTCGTTTTTTTACACTGCCATCAAGCCTGTTAAAGTCCGCCTGTGCCTCTGGAATCAGTTCAACTTTCCAGGTCAGCACGGGTCAATCCCTCTGCGTTCAGCAAGTCGTCAAGATTTATTGTTGGTTCACTGTCTTTACGTTCTTTGATGATTCCGGCCAGGTAAACATGCTCAAGAATATCTTTCGCTTTCTCTGTCCGTTCCCACTCATCAAAGGGGATAATTGCCGCCGTCCTATTACCTTGTGCATCAGTAATAAATTGTATTTCCATTGATTGGCCTCCATCTAAAATAAACGGATCACGTTTGACTCTTTTGTGTAAAGGAACACTGCTTCATGATTCAGCAAAAGGAGCCACATCCCACAAAACCGGGGACAGGAAATAAAAAAATCTTGTTTAGGAACGTGGACGAATTAACTTGAGTGTAACCAAAATAGAACAAAATTATTGATTTTCGGGAATGGTTCCCCGCTCTGTGATATATGCGAGATATTGGTGGAATGTGCAAAACGATTTGAATCTCCGGAAAATCCGGCCCAATGTATTCGGCAATATCCCGTAGGGGCAGGCCCCTGTGCCTGCCCTGATAATATGCAACCACAGGGCGAAAGGGCAACCACAGGCGTTGCCCCTACGTTA
>JABZFQ010000128.1 GCA_014237365.1 Desulfobacteraceae bacterium
CTGAGTATTACGAGCATTTTGGATATACCGGCCTTAATGTTCCAAGGGTTATGCCCGAACAGTTTGCACCTGTTTACAAGGCTCTTGGCTATGCCGTTGGCAGAGAAATTCCGGCATCCGCACATGGTATATACCGTGGCGGTCTGGGAGTACATCTTGCTTTGACCGCAATGGGCGGCTACCTTGGCATGGAAGTTGATCTTGCAAATGTGCCGGTGGATAATATTGATCGTAATGACAAAATATTATTTTCCGAATCTGCCGGACGATTTATTGTAAGCATTGACCCTAAGAACAGGGAAGTTTTTGAGGATATTTTCAAAGACCTTCCATGTGCCTGCGTTGGCAAAATAACCGGAAGACCGGATTTTGTTGTAAAGGGTATTGATAGCAAGGTTATTATTTCAGTTTCTGTTGACAGTCTTAAGACCGCATGGAAAGAACCTTTTAAAGACCTGTGTTGAAAGGGAACGGTTTAGGGATTATGCTGACCAGAGAAAAAGTTACAGAGATACTAAGAAAGAAATACCCGTACCTTATTTCCAAATACGGAATCAGAAGAATAGGTCTTTTTGGTTCTTATGCAAAAGAAGAACAGACAGAGGATAGTGATATAGACATTGTAGCAGAGTTTGAAAAACCGATAGGACTGAAGTTTATAGAGTTTACAGAATATCTTGAAAAAATATTAGGCAAAAAAACCGATGTTCTGACTCCTGAAGGTATAAAAAGTATAAGAGTTCAAAAAATTGTTGAATCTATTAAAAAAAATATAATTTATGTCTGAAAGAAAAGATAAGGATTTCCTTAGTCATATCAATGAAGCTGTAAAAAGAACAGTTTTATATGTAGAAAAGATGACTTACGAACAGTTTCTTGAAGACATAAAAACTCAGGACGCTGTTATTCGTAACATCGAAATTATTGGTGAAGCAACAAAAAATATCTCCGAAGAGCTAAGGAGCAGATACCCTGAAATACCTTGGAAAAATATGGGAGGCATGAGGGATAAACTGATACATCACTATTTCGGAGTCAACCTTAGCATTGTATGGGAAGCTGCGAAAAAAGAGTTTCCTGAAATTATTAAACAAATTGAAACTATTTTTGTTTGATAAGGAACGTGGACGAAAGAACTTCCCCAAGTAGGCGCACAGATTTGGGTCGAATTTGTTTGATCTCAGATCACAAAAGTTGAAGGAATAGCGAGCTATTTCAATATTTTTGGGATTTGAGATCGGACAAAGGCGATCTGAAGCTGTGATGCATAGTTGGGGAAGTTAATTCGTCCACGTTCCTTACCCACCGTCGCCGGAGTGCCCTTAACTTAATTGATCCGGTCCGCGCTGCACACCGATCACCTTGCCCTGGATCAGCACTTCCCCAAACCCATAACGCATCAGCGTATATGCCTTGTTTTCGGGACAAAGTTCAATATGATCTTTACATAAAAAGAAACGCTTCACTGTCGCTTCTTCATTATTAATCAGCGCTACTACGATTTCACCATTTTGAGCATACTGACGCGGTTCGCAAATCACGAGATCATCCGACAGCATACCTATATCTTTCATTGAATCGCCTTTTAAGCGCAAAGCAAAAAGATTGTGCCCTTTATATATGTTTCCATCAACAATAATTGTGCCATTCCAGTCATGCTGGGCGTACATCGGAAGACCGGCTGTTACCTTTCCGATGATCGGCACTTCACGCCAGCGCAGAGTTGCTGCCATCTGACTGGTACGGCTAAGCAGGTAGATAGTTCGGCTGTAATGTCCATCACGTCTTAGATAACCTTTTGATTCCAGGCTTCGTATGAACTGAGCTACTGCCGCATGACTGATATCAAGATCAGCAGCGGCCTTGCGCAGGCTTGGCGCATATCCTTTGCCATCAATTTTCTTTTTCAGGTATTTGAGAAAATTTATCTGCTTTGGTGTAAGATCTTCATACATGAGTTTCACTTCCTAAATAGTAAAGAGTCATATAACAAAATCCAGAGGACTTCTTACCCCTCTGCCACCACGATTGAGAACGTGCGTGTAAATCATGGTGATACTAACATCCTTGTGGCCCAGCAGTTCCTGTACCGTACGAATGTCATAGCCGTCAGCAAGCAAATGAGTGGCGAAGCTGTGTCTCAAAGTATGGCAACTGACAAGTTTTACGATTCCACACAATCTTGCGGCTTTTCGAATCGCTTTACGAATGCTGCTATCATGCAGGTGATGTCTTCTTTTCATTCTGGATCTTGGATCTGTTGATAATGTTTTTGCAGGAAACACATACTGCCATCCCCATTGTCGATCAGCATTCGGATATTTTCTGGCAAGTGCATTCGGCAGATATACCCTGCCGTATCCTTTGGCAAGGTCATCCTGATGAAGGTGTTTAACATACACCAGGTGCTCTTCAACCAATGACTTGGCGCTTTCCGGCAAAACAGTGATACGATCCTTTTTTCCCTTGCCGTCCCGGACAACAATCTGATTCATTGCAAAATCAATATCCTTTACTAGAAATGACAACCGAAAATTGACCACCTGTGCTAACCCAAATTTGACCACCCTGAGTTTTAGTTGAAATTACTGATCGGTGGCCTCTATCTGGTTTAATTGGTCATGTGAAAATTCTG
>JABZFQ010000044.1 GCA_014237365.1 Desulfobacteraceae bacterium
GTACTTTTTAGGTTAACTTGTTGCCTGGTTTCGCAAGTTCACAATTTTCGAACCTTCAAAAACTATAATTGGAGCAATATTGATAAATGTTGATATTAGAGTAAATCAACAGAGTCATAGATGCGGCGAGAAGTGTTTGCCCCTAATTTTCGCATCTGACCCATCCCAAAAAGCGAATTCTCATCACTGAATTTTAAACAACGAGGTCTTTAAGATGATTTTGGAACGTTTACAAGAAGGAATTGTGTTGGGCGACGGTGGAATGATTTTTGAGCTGGAAAGAAGAGGATATGTGAGTGCCGGTCCATTTACACCTGAGGCGGTGATCGAACATCCGGAAGCAGTAAGGCAGCTTCATACTGATTTTGCCAGGGCCGGCGCTGATGTCCTTCAAGCGTGCACCTATTATGCACATCCAGAAAAGCTAAAAGACATAGGGATGGAAAACGCCCTTGAAGACATCAATAAAAATGCCGTTTTGATTGCTCGCGAAATCGCCGATACACATGGAATTCTTGTGGCAGGTAATCTCTGTAATACTTGGGTTTACGATCCAAAGGATATTTCTACGCACCAACAAACGCGAGAACAATTCGAGGCACAGATTTACTACCAAAAGGACCATGGCGTTGATTTTTTTATTGCTGAAACCATCGAATATATAGGTGAGGCCCTTATCGCACTTGAGGCGATTAGGGCTACTGACAGCCCGTCCATGATCACACTTGGATTTAAAAAAAATGATTTGACGTTGGACGGGGTTCGAATAGAAGAAGCGTTTAGGCGGCTTGAAGATGCTGGTGCCGATATCGTTGGGATAAACTGTTTTCGTGATCCGGAAAGAATGCTGCCGTTCGCCGAACGAGTGAAAAATAGCGTGTCCTGCTATGTTGCCACACAACCGGTAGCGTTTCGGTGTACGGAAGACCGACCGTATTTTCAAATTCAGGAATACGACGGTCGAGTGGCCTTCCCTTTGGAACTGGATCCCTTTGTGTTGACGCGCAAGGAGATGGCCTCTTATGCGTTGAAGGCAAAGAAGCTTGGAATCCAATACATCGGTTCATGCTGCGGTTCGGCTCCCCATCATATCCGCGCAATGGCTGAAGCCTTGGGAAAAACAACTCCTAACAGCCGATATTCCCCACAAATAGAATTGCATAAAATAATCGGGGATGCTGCTCATACAAAAGAAAAAGACGCACGCATCCTATGTGAGCAGCGCTATGGCAAGGCTCAGTGTCATTTGATTGGACAAAAAGAGTGACTGTACGACCAGTAGTTTTTTTGCAAGATTGGGGTCAGGTCTTGAAATATAAGACTTTTCAAGACCCTTAAACGCACAAAGATTTACCGAAAGGAAATATTGGCTAAAGACATTTCCGCCTAAAGGCGAAGGTTTATACCCTACCCCGGGGATGGGAAGCGGGACGCCCTTAAGATTCTAAGTTGACAATTTATTAGGAAAGTAATAAATGTAAATACATACCAAGATTGGCGAGATTAGATGCCCATCCGGCAAACCTGAAGGCGAAGCCGATGGCGGACAGGCTTCTGGAGTGATGCTCAGAGTAGTCAAATCCACATTCACTGACTGAGGTTCATTGATTTGGCGACTTATTTTCTTTAAGATCTATCCCGACTGGCAAAGCAATATCTGAAATCTTTTCTTTCGCCTTCTGAACCACATCCTTTGGAAACATGCGAAGCTCAGATGTATTAAACTGATGAAAAAATGGGGTCAAGTCTACTATTGACCCATGAAAGATAAAATGGTATATGTTACAACATGTCACGTCCACTTAGAGCCTATTTCAGTAGACCATGCACATGGTTCGTGCCCTTCCAACTGGACTTTTGGGTCGCGCTCAGTCGCCTACTGAAATAGGCTCTTAGAATAGAATATCCCGGAGCATGGTATCATGTAATGAACCATGGGAGACGGTCCGAATCCATTTTTTCAGATAAACATGACTATTTAATGTCTATTGAACTGCTGATTGAAGTATCTGTGCGGGATTGCGCGGCGGGATTGCGGGACGTATTTCATCTACAATTTGACAAAACTGTTTGCGCCTGATAATCTCTTGATTACTCATCATAACCTCCTTTTAGCATGTTTATTGGTTAATAATTTGGTGCCTCTATGCTATCAGGAGGTTATTCTTTGTCAAGGAGATAATATATTTTTATTGTGTTATAATAAAGGGTTATGCTTTATTCGTTTTAGTATATAACGTTCCTTGATATATTGACAAGTCGAACAATTTATGTCATAAGAGATATATGCCACGCAGATCAAGAATAGATGCGCCTGGGGCGTTGCATCATATTATTGTTAGAGGCATTGAAAGAAAAACCATCTTTAAGGATGATGCCGATAAGGATAATTTTTAGAACGCTTAAAAAATATCTTAACAGATAGCAACACATCATGTTTCGCCTGGGCATTAGTTCCCAATCATTTTCATTTGCTTTTACGATCCGGCAGGGTTCCAACAACAGTGATGAGAAGACTTCTGACCGGTCATGCAATGTATTTCAATCGCAAACATAATCGTGTGGGGCATCTATTTCAAAATCGATATAAATCCATTCTTTGCCAGGAAGATGCTTATATACTTGAACTGG
>JABZFQ010000254.1 GCA_014237365.1 Desulfobacteraceae bacterium
TTCATATAGTGGGTTCAGAAAGTACTGTCACAATATGTTGTGGTAGCAAAGTTTGAGACTTAAATACCGACAGGAAATTTCGCTATAAAATCAACATGCTATGATCCCGAGAGTTCTCTCTGCTCTTTTTTTGCAAGTCTATTATATTCCTCATCCTTGTGAAGATATGTTCCGCCAACTAACTCACCATCTACAACCAACTCCCTAAGATCGCAACCTTCTTTTTTTAAAATCGCATAGAGCTTTTTAACTCTTTCCCTGTTTTTGTCTTCAGTGGAAGCAGCATGATAAGATTGCAACATGACCCACTTTTTGGGAATGCGCCCTATCAATTCAAAATAATTATGGAATCGAAAACTTATAATCTGACGTACGTCCCTTATCAGACAGTAAAATAATACATTAAATACTTGACAAAATAAATAAGTTTAAATAAAATATGCATAAAATTTTCGAACAATGATGTTCGGAAATTTTTTATTTCAATTTAGTTATAATGAAGACAAAGGCGTCTTTTCTTGTTTTGAAGAAATGACGCCTTTTTTTATTTATACCTGAGTTAAGCGATTTTTTGCGAAGAAATGTGCCGATATTTTGATGAAATACCACCCAGGCTGGACTGCGCAAGAGATAGGTGCAGGTCGAGTAAAAAATCGCTCAACTCAGGTTAAAAACACTTAAGGAGGAGGAAATCTCATTATGTCGTTTAGCAAACCTAATAGAAGTGCTGCTACTCTTACAACTACCAGAGTAACTCCGGCACCTGTATCTGGAATTTGTGTTACCTGTGTTGATGGTTGTGAAGGCCCATGTGAAATTGGTCGATCTGCTTTAAAAGGTAGAGAGGTGCTTTATCCGCTGCCTTTTGGTACAATTACAGCCGGATCTGAAAAAGATTATCCGGTAGATTTTTCACATTTCAATATTCAGGGAACCGCTGTCGGTGCGGTTGGAATTGAAGCGGATTCAGATAAAGCTACATTTCCTGCAGTAGATACTGCAACAACTGTGGGAGCGGACAATAGCATAAAACTTAAATTTCCTGTATTTACCGGTGCTGTTGGATCAACCGACATCGCCCGAATCAACTGGGATGACGTGGCTGTTGGCGCTGCTATTTCAGGAGTTTTAGTTGTTGTTGGAGAAAATGTTTGCGGGATGGATCCCAAAGCCGAATTTTCAAACGGCAGGATTTCCAGGTCTCCGGAAATGGAACGCAGAGTTGATTCATACAGAAAATGGTATGACGGTCATGGCGGTATTATTATTCAGGCTAATGTTGAAGATACCAGATTAGGTGTGCCCGAGTATGTTATTGAAAAATTAGGCATTGAAATATTTGAATTAAAATGGGGGCAGGGGGCCAAGGATATAGGTGGCGAAGTTAAGTTGCCGTCAATTGAGAGAGCTATGGAACTGAAGGAGAGGGGTTATATAGTTCTCCCGGATCCAACTAACCCTGCGGTTCAGGAGGCTTTTAAGACAGGTGGTATAACTGAGTTTGAGCGTCATTCACGCCTTGGCATGGTTGATGAAGGTAATTTTTATAAATCAGCAGAGTATCTTCGTTCTATTGGTGCAAAATATGTAACCTTGAAAACCGGTGCATATCGCCCGGCAGATCTGGCTCGGGCAATTAAATACGCATCTAATGCAAAAATTGATCTTTTAACTATAGACGGAGCTGGCGGTGGGACAGGGATGAGTCCATGGCGTATGATGAATGAATGGGGTATCCCCACGGTACAGCTTGAATGTTTAACTTATCAGATGTGCCGGCGTTTGGCATCCAAGGGAGCCTATATTCCACCTATAGCTATTGCAGGCGGACTGTCTCTTGAAGATCATATTTTTAAAGCAATTGCTTTGGGAGCACCTTATGTAAAAGCTATCTGTCTTGGTCGCGCTATTCTAACCGCCGCTATGGTAGGTAAAACTCATGGAACATTGATGGCTGAGAAAATGGAGCTTGAAGGTGAAGATATAGAAGAAGGCTATCTTCGTTTATTTGCTGTTGGTGCTGAGCTTAGGGAGAGATATGGAAAAGATTTCAGCAAACTTCCTGCAGGGGCAATAGGCATGTATTCTTATATAGACAGGCTTAAGCAAGGGCTTCAGCAATTTATGGCTGGAGCAAGAAAGTTTGCTCTAAAACATATAGACCGTAATGATCTTGTTGCCCTGACAAAAGACTCTGCCGAAATTTCCGGAATTTCATATGTCATGGACTCTGATGCGGAAGAAGTAGATAAGATTTTAGGTTAAGTATAAAAAATAATATAGGAGACCAAAACATGCTAAATGTTATATGTAAACATAACTGCAAATCCTGTTATGCATTACCAGTTTGTGCAGTAGGTGCAATTATAGACCAGCAGGGTTCTATTTATGTTGATACTGATAAATGTATTGGCTGTGGTTGTTGCCGTACTGCCTGTGTTGCATTCGGCTATGATCAAGCCTTGAGAGAAAAGACAGTGGAGTGGCTTAAAGGCGCTGCATAATTTGGGCTACCAACTTAAAGCGGGACACTTTCCGCCATTTTGGCTCTATGGCTGATTGAATTGAGTGTAACCAAAATAAAACAATGCCATCTTGATGATGGTTCCCTATTATGTGATACAATT
>JABZFQ010000300.1 GCA_014237365.1 Desulfobacteraceae bacterium
TGGGTCGAATTTGTTCGATCTCAGATCACAAAAGTTGATGGAATAGCTTACCTATTTCAATATTTTTGGGATTTGAGCCTGGATTTGAGATTTGGCAAAGGCGGCCTGAAGCTGTGATGTATAGTTGGGGAAGTTGTTTCGTCCACGTTCCTAAAAGGCTATAATTAGAATTGCTGGTAAAAAGGCAAATATCTTGACACACCATAGGCCATATGCTAATTTCCTTAAATTATAAGGGGTTTGCTTAATTTTTTCAGCAAAATTTTGACACTTTATGAGATAGGAGATCAATATGACAGGTAACAATGATACAAATCAACTCAATGATGAAGCAAACCCGAAGGATGATGAAGATATTATAGATCTTACAGATGTTGTCTCAGACACAGAACACATTGATGATATTGAATTTATTGATTATACAGATGAAGCAATCAGTGTTTCAGAAGAAGAAAAAAAAGTCACCGGGCTTGATGATATTTTAGACAATATAGTTAAATCAGAAGACGACCTTAATAAAGAAATAGAAATAGATCATTATTTAGATGATGAATTTGTCGATTCTGAGTATTTAGCTTTAGAGCTGGATGTATCAAAGGATTTATCTGAGGACAACGCACGTGATATATTCCTTGAACCTGAGGAAGAATTGGATGAGCTTGGACAGCTAATTACAGATGTTGTAGAAGACACGCAGCAGAAGGCCGCCTATGAAAAGGAAACCGCTTCTGATACCCCTGAGCCTATTACCTTATCTCCCGAACAGGTTGACGAAGCTTTAGAAAGAGTTATAAATAAGATGTATGCTGACAAAATCGACAGCATACTTACTGAAGTAATCGAAAAAACAGTCACAAAAGAAATAGAAAGGCTAAAGTCTCTTATGCTTGAAGATACAAGTATTGACAAAGAATGAGACCTTTGAAAAATGTGAACGATAAAAAAGTTAGGGATTATTTAATAATCCCTTTTTCAAATTTTATGGACGGTTAAAAATAATTTTGAATTGAGAAAGATTAACACATGACTTCAAATATTCTTGATAAGGGTTATGAACCACATGAAGTAGAAAAACGCTGGTATAATTTTTGGGAAAAAGAACAGCTTTTTGCAGCCAAAGATGAAAGCTCTCAAAAACCATATTCAATAGTAATACCCCCGCCAAACGTAACAGGCGTTCTCCATATGGGTCATGCCCTCAATATTACAATGCAGGATATTCTCTGCCGGTACAGGAGAATGCACGGCGATAATGTATTATGGATGCCAGGCACCGACCACGCAGGTATCGCAACTCAGAACGTTGTGGAAAAAAATCTTGCCGGCGAGGGGCGTGACCGTCATCAGCTAGGCAGAGAAAAATTTATTGATGCTGTATGGAAATGGCGCAAGGAATACGGCAGCGCAATCATAAACCAGCTTAAACGTCTTGGAGCATCATGCGACTGGAACCGCGAACGCTTTACCATGGATGAAGGGCTGTCTCTCGCGGTTCGAAAGGTTTTTGTTCAGCTTTATAATGAAGGCCTTGTCTACCGCGACAATTATATTATTAACTGGTGTCAGCGTTGCCATACAGCTCTTGCAGATCTTGAAGTAGAACATAAAGAGCATGACGGCCATCTTTATCACATAAAATATCCCTCAATCAATGGTTCCGGCGTAATTATTGTTGCAACCACAAGGCCTGAAACAATGCTGGGAGATACAGCGATTGCTGTCAATCCTGAAGATGAGCGCTACCGGAATATCGGATATAACGAAGTCATACTTCCGCTTATGAACAGAACTATTCCTGTAATCATGGAAAAATATGTTGATACGTCTTTTGGTACCGGTGCATTGAAAGTTACTCCTGCCCATGATCCAAACGACTTTGAGATAGGAAGACGTCATAATCTTCCAAGCATAAAAGTTATAGGTAATGACGGGTTAATGACATCCGAGGCAGGGCAATTTAAAGGCCTTGACCGTTTCGAATGCAGGGAGGCTGTTCTCAAGGCTCTTAAAAAAGATGGCCTTCTCGAAAAAATCGAGCCTCATAAACATAAGGTTGGTCATTGTTACCGCTGCAAAACAGTAGTTGAGCCAAATTTATCCAAACAGTGGTTTGTTAATGTTAAACCTCTTGCAAAAAAAGCTGTTAAAGCAGTTGAGGATGGTAAAACAAAAATAATCCCTGAATCATGGACCAAGAATTATTATAACTGGATGAACGAAATCAGGCCATGGTGTATTTCAAGACAAATCTGGTGGGGGCACCAGATACCGGTATGGACCTGCGAAAACTGCGATGAAGTGATCGTTGCCGTTGATACACCGGAAACCTGTCCGAAATGCGGCGGCAAAACCCTTGTTCAGGAATCCGATGTTCTGGATACCTGGTTCAGCTCTGCCCTCTGGCCCTTTTCCACAATGGGCTGGCCTGAAGAAACACCTCTTTTAAAAACCTTTTATCCCACATCGGTTCTTATAACCGGGTTTGATATACTGTTTTTCTGGATTGCGCGCATGATGATGATGGGTATCCATTTTATGGGAGAGGTACCTTTTAAAGACGTTTATATACATGCACTGGTACGCGACGAAGAAGGCAGTAAAATGAGCAAGTCAAA
>JABZFQ010000270.1 GCA_014237365.1 Desulfobacteraceae bacterium
TCTACGAAAAACAAACCTCTTTTTTATTTTTAAAATAATGTACCTGAAAAATTTCACTTGGGCAAACGTACGTAGGATTTTAGGCTGGATTTTTGGGATATTATCGTGACTCTCTACAATATTGAAGAGAATACGCGTTTGTCAATAGGCACCGATGCAATACAAATATAACAAACGCAATTCACTCAGACCTGCAGGGTCGTGCGGTTTGAGCTTTTGCGGAGTTTATTGTTTAATAACCATCATCGTAGGCACGTTTCCCCTGCAGGCTGGTGATTGCGGGCGTTATCCGTCCTAATGGAATTATGAGCGCAAACTGATTTGAGTGTAACCAAAATAGAACAATTTCACTTTAATGAACCCAGAATTTTTTGGATTAAAAGATAGATAAAAACCAATTGTTTGTTGTAAAAACAATAAGTAATGCCCATAATACTCTCATTAAAGCTGATTCAAACAATTGACGAAAAATAATAACTTTGTTCTATTTTGGTTATACTCAAATCAGTTTCAAGTTGCTACGTCTACAAAAGACCATGCGAGATTGAAATAACTGTGCGCCACAAGATACGCCGCATGAATTTAGAGGTGTAATAATTGACTTGGCGTATGAATACGGATTTAGCCCTTCCGCACTTCGCAAAGTCATTTGCCCAAAAAGGCCAGATAGAAATAATTGGTCAGAATATCCAAACATCAATGATGAAAAGCATTATCTATTTGACGATTGTGAATGGGACAGAATCTACGATATTGCGGAAAACTATCTATAAAACAATAAATGAAGCTGGTAAAATTACCAAGATGCGCAGTATTTTAATTAAACATAATGCGGAGCATAATTATGCATAACGAATTCACTGCTATTATCGAAAAAGATGAAGGCTGGTACATTGCTTATTGTGCCGAACTTCCAGGAGCAAATGGACAGGGAAAAACCAAAGGGCAATGTCTTAAAAGTTTGTCAGAAGCAATTAAATTAATTCTTGATGACAAACGGCAAGATTCTTTACGAGCTATTCCTTCAGATGCCTTTTCGGAAATGGTGGCTATCGGATGAAACGTAACAACCTTCTTAAACACTTAAGGCTCAACGGTTCTTACCTTAAGCGAGAAGGAGCAAGTCATTCTTTGTGGTGTAATCCACAAACAGGGCATTCCGAAGCTGTTCCAAGACATCCTGAAATTCCCAACAGGCTTGCTAAAAAAATCTGCGAAGCTCTTTCAATAAAAAAATCGGATAACACGACGCTTCACCCGACACCAAAAGCCAGCGCGTTTTTAGCCTTTGCTATTTTTAGTATAAAACTTTGCTTATGCGAAGTCATCATTAGCTTTTGGTGCCGGTGAGTTTTACGTTCGGTTTCGAAGGAGTCACAATTCAAAGGATTTATTCCCATGAGCTTTATAGTTGAAGTAACAAGACGAAAGGCAGATGATCCAGAGTTATCTTTCAATAATTTAGAAATGTTTCACCAAAATTGTTTTGGGGGTAAAATTGTTTATTATACTCGCGAAGGAATGCGCGACCACCAACAATGCCTCAAGTGTGAAAGATGCGATTCAGATGTAATAGTCGACCGTGACAAGTTGATGGATTGGAAGAAAGAAATGATATTGACAGCAATCGACGGGAAGAAAAGGGAAATTCCAAGACGTTGGGAAAAGCAAATCATAATTTTACAAAAGTGAATATAAGGTGTCGGATTTATTTAAATTCCTCGCCTTCAATGCATCAAATGGCAAAAATCGCCGAATAAACGGGTGCACTTGATCGGGAATAGCCGCCCGTTTTGTTTGAGCATTGCGGCCTGGCAAGTGACCATTGGATAAGGAGGTAAAATGGAGGAGGTAACGATTGTCTGGAGCGAGTATATGAAGTACCGGCTAAATGTGCGGGGATACGCTTTTACGATGGTCGAGCAAAGCTTGCGATACTCCTCTGAACGATACGTGGACACGGTGACAGGGCGTATGGTCGCTATTGGCCGACACGAGAAACTTCTCGTCATGATACCGTATGAGCTGAAGGGGCACACACTAACGCCTGTAACGATTCATGCGACAAGCCGGCAACAAATCAACTCTCGAATTAAATCGGGGAGGTTTAAGAATGAATAAAGCACGTATGGCATACTTCAAGAATGACGACGTTCTTCATCTTGTCATATCGGATGAACCAGAGGCGGGAAGTGTGGAGGTTAGCCCAAATATCACGGCGGAACTCAATGTTAAAGGGGAGCTGATTGGTATTGAAATCCTTAGCGCGAGCGTGTTCATTCGAGATTCCGTACTCGATAGTGTTCAGGCCAAAGTGCTTGATCTCGCGGAAGCCAAGATGGCCTGACAAAACGTTCGAGATACTGGTAAACCAGGACATCCGAACAACGCCATTCACTCAGATGGCCAGGGTCGTGCGGTTTGAGTTTTTTACCAGTTTTTATGTTTACTTGCCATTTACAACTGCCCAGTTACCCTGCCCACTGGTGATGGCGAGCGAACCGCGCAGTTAAAATTCAGGTTAGGCAACATTGGACTTTTTTCTTATTTTTTAATCAGTTTTAATTAGCCCATCAAGCTCTTTTATGTCAATAGCATTTCAAGATGTACGGTTT